>JAIKWW010000138.1 GCA_024684465.1 Clostridia bacterium
TCCCTGTTCGTCGCATCCACTCTGAGGCCGTCCAGTGTATCTTCCACGGTGCAGCCGCACTCGGTGAGCTTTGCGATGATTGGTCTCACATGATCTGGAACCACATTTCTTATGAGGATGTTGCCCCTGGTGATGGCCGCAGCCACCATAAATGTACCCGTTTCGATCCTGTCAGGGATCACGATGTGATTGGTCCCGTGGAGTTTTTCCACTCCTTCGATCTTTATCGTATCTGTACCTGCGCCTCTGACTTTTCCTCCCATCTGGTTCAGGAAGTTTGCCAGGTCCACGATCTCAGGCTCCTCTGCGCCGTTTTCTATGATCGTGGTTCCCTCTGCCAGAACTGCAGCAGCCATGATATTTTCAGTTGCTCCCACACTTGGATAATCCAGGTAGATTCTCGCTCCTCTGAGCTTGTCACAGGTTGCCTGAACATATCCCTTTCCGTATTCGATATCCGCACCCATGAGTTCAAAACCCTTGAGATGCAGATCGATCGGTCTCGCGCCGATGGCACAACCACCCGGAAGAGGTACTCTTGCGGTTCCGAACTTCGCCAGCAGCGGACCCATTGTTAAAATGGAAGCTCTCATCTGCTTGACCAGATCCGCCGGCGTCTCCTTCTTTTCCACATTTGCCGAATCCAGGCTGATGCGTCCGGCTTCAAAATCTGCAGTTACCTTTGTTCCGAGGCTTGTGAGGATCCTGCACATTACGTCCACATCCCTGAGATCAGGAGCATCGTAGATCACGCACTCCTCTTCACACAGCAGCGATGCCGCCATGATCGGGAGAACCGCATTCTTTGAACCGCTTATATTGACCTCGCCATGGAGCGGGCCGCTGTTTTCAACTAAATATTTTGCCACTTTTGTCCTCCAGACAGCTGTACAGACATTGCACAGTTCCCGTAAATATTTCTGAATTTTCTTTTATTTCTGTTTATATGTAATAATCTGATCTCCTCCCAGGCGGGAAAGAGAAATATATCTGACAGGAAATCTGCCCTCAGGCGGACTTACCCGGTGATCATACCTTTTTTCAGCAGGAGATTTCCTGCTCTTTTCTTCCAATATTCTTCGCACGCACACCTTTTTAAGCACGCAAACAAAGAAGTCCTCCATTTCAGAGCACTCACGAAATTATATTAAAAAACTCTTACCTTGTCAATACGATTACAAAGCTAAGTCCGCTTTCCTTCATGGAAAGCGGACCCGTTTATTTCGATGATCTTTTCTCAGGCTGTTTCTTCGCCTCTTTCCAGTTCGGTCTCGAGTATTCCCGTTCCCGCAAGCACGTCGGATATCCTCTTAACCGGAGTGATCTCCAGAGCATCCTTCACTTCCTGAGGCACATCCCTCAGGTCATCCATATTCTCATCCGGGATGAAGACGTGTTTCACCCCCGCCCTCTGTGCGGCCATGAGCTTCTCAGGAAGTCCGCCGATGGCAGTCACAGCTCCTCTCAGGGACACTTCACCGGTCATGGCGATCTTCGGATCAACCTTCTTTCCGGTCACCAGCGATGCCAGGGCAGTGGTGAGAGTAATTCCTGCAGACGGGCCATCCTTAGGCACGGCGCCCTCAGGCACGTGAATGTGCAGGTCGTTCTCCCTGAACATGTCCACCTTCTCCGGGAATGCGGACTTCACGAGGCTGACTGCTATCTGTGCAGATTCCTTCATCACATCACCCAGCTGCCCGGTGATGATGGTCTTTCCGTCACCCTTTGTAAACAAGGTCTCGATGTAGAGGATTTCTCCCCCCACCTGAGTCCAGGCCATCCCCGTAACGACTCCCGGCTCGATATCCGAAAGCACGTCATCATGGTGTACCGGCCTCATATCAAGTTCTTCCCTCAGCTGCTCCCCGGTGATTTCCACCACCGCATCCCTGTCTTCGGATAATTTCACTGCAGCATTCCTGCAGATCGTGTCAAACCTCTTTCTGAGGCCTCTGACGCCCGCTTCTCCGGTGTAATCTGCGATCACCTTATTTATGGTATCATCATCTATCTTCAGCTGCCCCTCAGGGATTCCCGTCGCTTCCATAGCCTTCGGAATAAGGTGCTCCCTGGCGATCTGCAGCTTTTCATCCGGCGTATAACCGTTGAAATGAATGACCTCCATCCTGTCCAGAAGAGGTCTCGGAATCGTGTCCAGAGTGTTTGCTGTGCAGATAAACAGAACATTTGACAGGTCGTACGGCACATTCATGTAATGATCGGTGAACGTATTGTTCTGCTCCGGATCCAGTACCTCCAGAAGCGCAGATGAAGGATCACCGTTGTAGGAATGGGAGAGCTTGTCCACTTCATCCAGCACCATCACCGGATTTGAAACTCCGGACTTTTTGATGCCGTCCATGATCCTGCCCGGCATAGCTCCGATGTAGGTCCTTCTGTGACCTCTGATGTCCGCTTCGTCAGAGACACCGCCCAGGCTGACCCTCACATACTCTCTGCCAAGCGCCCTGGCGATGCTCTTGCCGATGCTGGTCTTTCCCGTGCCCGGCGCTCCCTCGAACAGGAGGATCGAACCCTGCTGCTTTTTCTTCAGGTTCATCACCGCGATCTGCTGAAGGATCCTCTTCTTCACCTTGTCCAGGCCGTAATGATCCTCGTCCAGGATCTTTCTTGCATCCGCCAGATTTGTAAATTTCTGCTCCTCAGCCTTCCAGGACAGACCGGTCACAAAATCCAGATAGTCGTAGAGCATTCCGGATTCAGCGCCCTCCTGACCGTCCTTCTTCAGTCTGTTCAGGACCTTGCGGGCCTCCTTCTCAGCAGTTTCGTTCATTCCGGACTCGTTTATCTTCTGCTCGAACATCTGAACATCCGTGACATTTTCCGGATGCATGCTGTCCAGCTCCTTCTGGAGGAACTCCATCTGCTTCTTTATCGCAGACTCCTTGTATCTGTCCTGATATTCCTTCTGCTGTGACGCATTTGCCGCCCCGGTGACCTTAGCCGTCTCAAAGTACTCGTAACTCATCTGCTCTATGAGTTCTGCCCTCTTCTTCCGGCTGTCCTCAGCCACCATGGCATAGCGCTCCTCGTTGTTCAGCTTCACCCACGGGGACAGCATGGAGGCCATATCCTCCAGGCTCCTCATGGACGATGCGAAAGTCCTCGCCCAGTCCTCCCACTGAAAACCTTTTGAAAACTCCACCAGCGCGCTTTTGAGCCCCTGAAGTTTCTCGGAGTTCTCCTCATCCGTGAGATCATTCACATCCGGACGCCTGGAAATAGTCAGTTCCACATTGTGGTTCGCATTTATGTAGACACTCTCCACATCCACCCTGTACTCAGTAGTCACCCGGACATATCCGTTGGGACTGATCTCGCTGAGCCTGCCGGTAACGCCTATAGGATAGAAGCTGTCCTCAGTCCACTCATCCTTTTCCTTCGGTTCCTTCTGAACGATGAGGATCACCTTCTCGTTGATGTCCATGGTCTTGCCCGCAAGTCTTACAAAAGTCGGAGTCTGAAAATACACCTCTGATTCGGGAGTTATTATCTTATTATATACAGGTATTACTAACATGATTTTCCTTTCATTCGCCTTCAGCGCATCAGATTCAGCGTGCGTACTGTTATCAGCACTCTGATGTTGAGAGTGCCAGAAACGTTGTTAGAATAATATCCCTTTTCACATAATTTCAAACACTATTTTTAAAAATAAATTGTCCGTTCCCATCAGATATGACAATTCCCGTTATTTTATCAATGGTTTCAGCCGCCGGCAATACATGTCCGGTACAAGCAGTCAAAAGGGATGAGGTTCCCAAAGGACATCCTCATCCCCATAGTCGCTTTTATTCAGTAAACAGTGCAGTGGAATAATAGCGGTCTCCGCTGTCAGGCAGCAGCGCCACGATCACCTTTCCTTCGTTTTCCGGGCGCTTTGCCAGCTGGATAGCCCCGTAGAGAGCCGCACCTGAAGATATACCCACCGAAATACCTTCCTTTGCAGCCAGAAGCTTCGCCGTGTCAAAAGCATCCTGATTCGACGACTTGAAGACCTCATCGTACACTCCGGTATTCAGCACATCCGGCACAAATCCGGCTCCGATGCCCTGAATCTTGTGAGAACCAGCCCTGCCCTCGGAAAGAACAGGAGAATCCTCAGGTTCCAGAGCGACCACCCTGATATCAGGATTCTGCTCTTTGAGATACTCACCTGTACCTGTAACTGTACCTCCGGTACCCACGCCGGCGATGAATATATCCACCTTTCCGTCGGTGTCATTCCAGATCTCAGGGCCTGTTGTCGCCTTGTGGATCGCAGGATTTGCCGGATTCACAAACTGACCCGGGATAAAGCTGTCAGGAATCTCCCCTGCAAGCTCTTCAGCTTTGGCAATGGCGCCCTTCATGCCCTTTGCTCCTTCAGTCAGCACCAGTTCCGCACCGTAGGCCTTGAGGATATTCCTGCGCTCCACACTCATGGTCTCAGGCATTGTCAGGATGATGCGGTAGCCCTTTGAAGCCGCAATGGCCGCAAGCCCTATACCTGTGTTGCCGGAAGTAGGCTCTATGATCACGGAACCCTCCTTCAGCAGGCCCTTTTCCTCAGCGTCCTCGATCATAGCCTTTGCGATGCGGTCCTTGACGCTGCCTGCGGGGTTGAAATACTCCAGCTTTACAAGTACAGTCGCCTTGAGATCCAGTTCCTTCTCGATGTTTACCACTTCCACAAGCGGTGTGTTTCCAATAAGTCCCAGTGTACCCTTATAAATTTTTGACATGATCATACCTCCAAACTCCGGAGGTATTCTTCAGCCTCCGGCAAATCTTCCTCTGCAAAAACCCTGAAGCCGGCATTCCTCAGATATTCAACAGCCAGCCCCTGACCTTCCTTCTTCGTGTCAGTAAAGGTCCCGTCGTATATGAATTTGCTGCCGCAGGATGGACTGTCCTGCTTCATTATCGCAAAAGCCACATCGTGCTCCTTCGCAAGCCTGAGCGTTTCCTCAGCGCCTATGGTATACGGCTCCGTCACATCCTTGCCGGCTCCGGTCTGCACCCTGTCCCCCACTCTCTGGGAATCCGGACGGGGAATCGGCAGTCCCCCGAACACCTCAGGACAGATGGGGATCAGACGACCCTCTTCCTTCCATTTCAAGAACACTTCATTGGTTTCATGAACATCGCCCCCGTCGTAGCGGACGATCCTGCCTCCGTAGAGACATTCACTGACAAGTATCTTCCTCATCATTTTCCTCCTTTATCACCTCACCTATTTCAGACCCGCGATCGCTTCCTTCCAGTAGGAGTCGTCGATGCTGTCTTCGATATCTATCTTCTTTGAAATGAGGCCGGTGGAGAAGCCCTGATCAATAGTGCGCTGAATCCGTGCAGTATCAAGTTCACCGATCTGCTCCCTGCTGCTGCCCTCAGGGATCACAGCAGTCTCGATCACCTTCCTGGTCATTGCGATCTGATGCTCCTCGGTTGCACTCTCACCGATCCTGTAGACGATCTGCCCCGCCTCATCCGGATGATCGGCCGCATACTGCCAGCCCCGGATCGTAGCTCTCAGGAACTTCACCAGAGTGTCCTTGTTCTCCTCAGCCCATTCCTTCTGTACAAAGAGGCAGTCTTCCAGCATGGACACGCCCTCTTCGTTCATATCTATCACGTTGAGCTCGCTCTCCTTATACTGATCCAGCAGGAGCAGATATTCGTTGTAGCTCATTGCAGATGCCACATCGATCTCCCCGTTGTTAAACTGATCCAGAGTGTAGTCCTGCTGTACCCAGTCGATCTCATTTTCGTAGTCGATGCCGTACTTCGCAGCCAGGGCGTAGAACTCGTATTCCCTCCCGCCGAACCAGCTGCCCACTTTTTTGCCCTTCAGATCCGCACCGGTCTTTATGCCGCTGTCAGCCTTCGCCACCAGATACTGCGGCGAGTTCTTAAAGGTCTGGAACACATTTATAAAATCTGCTCCCCCGTCCTGATAAGTGAGGACGCTGCTGTAAAAATCCACGCCGATCTGAGCGATGCCGTTGGAAACCTGATCCTCACTGGTCACATCCGTACCGCCCGGAATGATTTCCACATCCAGGCCCTCCTCTTCGTAGAAGCCCTTCTCCTGAGCCACATAGAGTCCGGCGAACTGACCCTGGGCAAACCACAGCGACTGAACCGTGAGCTTTGTGAGCCCCTCTTCACCAGTCTGCGCCGAGCCTCCCTCTGCACTGCCGGCCGTCTGTGAGGTGCTCCCGCAGCCCGCCAGCAGACCCGCCACCAGCAGAGCTTCCAGCAGAACAGCCCATTTCCGCTGTCCCGATCTTCTAATCTTGCTTTTCATCTCTATTCTCCTTCTGTCCTTATTATTAATAATCCCATGCTCCGCATGTACATTTACCTGCGGGATGCGTGCCACCTGATGAGCCGCCGTTCCAATATGCATATAACGGCGTACAGTGCCACGCTGAACAGCGACATCGCCAGTATGTACGCCCATCCCAGAGGTCTCTGGTTTCCAACTTTTAAAGAATGCTTGATCATGTAGCCTATCCCGGAGGTCTCCTTGGAAAAGAACTCGCTTATGATGGTGGCCAGCAGAGCCGCGGACACACCGATCTTCAGCCCCGAGAAAACCGAGGGCAGACTGTTGGGGATGCGCACCCTCAGGAACACCTCCCACTTGCCTGCTGCACATGAATGCATGAGGTCAAGCTTTTCCTCCGCCACATTTTTCAGACCCTGAAGGGCATGAACCGTCATGGAGCCGGAGGCTGCCACCATGATCACCGCCAGCTTCGTGATGAAGGGCACTGTAAACCAGCGGTTCATCAACGGAGCAAGCGCTATGATCGGAATGGCATTTACGATGGTAACGAGTATCATCAGACCGTAACCGCCCTGGGGGAACGCAGCGATGATCAGAGCCATCCAGTAGCCCAGAAGAGCTCCCAGGATCAGTCCGACTGCCGCCGGAGCTATTGTCGTCACTGCGTTTTGCCCAATCGCGGTAAGGTGAGAAATGAAGACTCCTATAATCTTAGAGGGAAGAGGTAACTGAAGCTGCGAGATGTTAAATATCCTGTTGAAGACACCCAGCTGCCACAGTCCTGTGAGAACTGCACCGAATAGCAGCGGTGGCAGGATCCCCTGCAACTTATTCATTTACTCATCCCCCTTTCCGCTTTTCATACCCGGTGAAACACAAATCTTCTCCAGCGCCGTGATCAGCAGCATGCTGCCCAGACCGATCAGAGCCGAGAGGATCAGTGCCGGCCAGAACTGACCTGTGGTCCCCCCTCCGTAGAGTGTCAGCACTATCACATAACCGATGCCGTCCCGGGAACTGAGAGTGTCCACCAGCACAGCTGCGCTCACAGCCACCGGCGCCGCGATCTTCAATCCGGTAAACAGATAGGGCACTGACCAGGGAATCAGTAGTTTCGTGTAGCGCTGCCATGCATTTGCAGCGCAGGAATGCATCAGATCGATGCAGCTTTCATCCACGGATTTCAGTCCGCCCAGAAGGCTGACTGAAACGGGAAAAAAGGTTATATATGCCGCTATGATGATCCTGGCTGCATTCAGACTCTTAAACAGCCCGAAAATGATAGGAGCCAGGCCGATTATGGGGATCATCTGACTCAGCAGCAGATATGGCAGGATCATGCGTTCCACCAGACCCGAGGCCCGCATCAGCAGAGCCAGTGCCGCCCCCACGACAGCACCAAGCAGGAAACCCAGTCCCGCATAGCGCATGGTCACCCCTGCCTGGGACAGCAGATACCCGGCATTGCCGAAAAATGCGGATATCACGTCCTGCAGGTACGGCAGCCTCTTTCCGGCCAGGGGATCCCGCACCACTTCCGCCAGAAACCATGCGGCAAACTGTATCAGGGCGAGCGCTCCGCAGATCCAGACACCTGTGCTGAGGCCCGTCTTAAATGTTTTCATCAAACGTCACCTCAAAACTGTCTCTGACCTTTTCCACCATGCGGAAGAACTCGTGGGTCTTCTTCACAGCCGCCTCCCTGGGCTTTGGAAGATTCACATCTGTCACGGATACCAGACGGGCCGGATGAGCAGAGAAGACACATATTCTGTCCGACAGATAGACCGCCTCAGGAATATTGTGGGTCACAAACACGATAGTCTTCCCTGTGGCTCTCCGGATTCTGAGAAGGTCTCCGTGAAGTCTTTCCCTGATGAACTCATCCAGAGCTGAAAAGGGCTCGTCCATGAGAAGGATGTCAGGATCCGTAGCCAGCGCCCTGGCAATGCCCACACGCTGCTGCATCCCTCCGCTGAGTTCATGGGGATAGTTCTTTTCGTATCCCAGAAGATCAACTATTTCCAGCTGTTTTCTGACGATCTCCTTCTGTTTTCTGCATGGAATACCCTGCAGTTCCAGAGGAAGCGCCACATTCCGTTCCACAGTCCGCCAGTCCAGCAGCGCGGCATTCTGAAAGACCATGCTGTATCTGTGAGACCTGCGCGCCTCTCCCGGAGACATGCCAGCCACAGTCACACTGCCGCAGGTAGGCGGTATCAGATCCGCTATTATCCTCAGCAGCGTCGTCTTTCCGCAGCCGGAGGGACCAAGAAACGAGATGAACTCGCCCCGGTGAATGTCCAGAGACAGATCCTCCAAAACCCTTCGCCGTTCATCTTTTGAATTTGTATAAATCTTTCCCACATTGGAAAGCCGGATCGCGCAATCTGCCATTTTCCCTTTTCCTTTCCGAATAATGATTCAACTCCGGCCATTCGTCTTTCCCGGCAATAAAAAAACGGGGCTTTTTCAGAAAGCTCCCGGGCAAATGGCGAACATGACAAAACTGTCTGTATCACTCTCTCAGAGGCGTGGGGACGAATGGCCCGGCGCCCCAGTCATAAAACATGCCCGGGAGGATAACATTCGACAACACTTATTCATATTCTGCGAATCTGTAACTGCGATATTCATCCTTCATACCTCCTTTTCTTTCGTTGCTATTATCATATTTCTACCCTGCCAACTTGTAAATTCGTCTGTCTTTATCGTCGGTGATAACCTCTGCTTTTCACAGAGCCGTTATGGCGGTAATGAAAGATGCTCCCGGCATAAAAAAACACCTGTGATGCTCCCGAAGCACCACAGGTGTTGATAACAGTTTGTCTTTACGGGCACGCCATTCAGCAGGCCTTTCATATCAGGCTACAGCTCAATGCAGCTGCAGCGCTCTGCCAGAGTCCGGATCTCTCCGGCCGCTTCCGGATCCGTCACTGCGGAGCATGCTCCCGTGAGGGACGCGTCTCCGATACTTCTGGTCTTCATTTCCAGCTCCCCGGGTATGATCCCGGCAAGGCATGCCGAGGACGGGTCTATGTGTACGCCAAACCCTCCCGCAAGCATGAGCTGGTCCACTTCATCCACCGCCACTCCGGTTTTCCCGATGAGCGCGCCGACAGCCTCAGCCGCAGCGTCTCTGGCCTCCAGCACCCGGTTCAGGTCGCCGGTGGTAAAACGGATGTCTTCCGTCAGGTGGAGCACGCCGTTTCCATCCTCATCATCGGTAAAGAAAGAAGCATATTCAGGCTTTTGCTCCGAAACGGAAAGAAGACGTCCGCTGCGATCTGCCATGCCTGTGCGAAGCAGCTGGGCCAGCAGGTCGATGATTCCCGAACAGCAGAGTCCCGCAGGCTCGACGCCTCCCACAGTCCGGAGTTTCCACTCCCTTCCGTTAAAGAGAACGTGACTCACAGCCCCTGCCGTGGCCGCCATACCGCAGGAAAGTCCAAGTCCCTCCAGAGCCGGAGTCCCTGTACCGCAGCATACGATCTCTTCGCCGTCGATCAGGGCGGCCTCAGTGGATGTACCTATGTCCAGATAGAGATATCTCCCTTCCATGCCGATAACTCCGGATGCCTGTATACCGGCCGTCACATCGCCGCCGATGTTTTCTGCAGCCCGGGGAGCAAAGCTGACCGCCGTGCCCTCCATGTTCCAGCCGCTCCCGTCACCGGAGAGACTGCCGTCACTGCCCGGGGACGCCGGTTCCCCGCCTGCGGCTATGCGCTCCATCACCGTATTTCCTGCAATGCAGACAGCCTCCGGCTTTCTGTCATCACCCACTGCAGCGGTTATGAGATCCCGGATCTGAGCTCTGATGGCCTCTCTCATCTCCCCAGTCTGATCTCCTTCGGATCCTGTGCCGCGGGTTCCCTCCTTAATATCTGAGACATGAGCAGCGAGGACATTTCTTCCCGATGCGGTGATCTTCTGTCCCGGTCTTTTCGGATCGAAGATCTGCACTGCCACGGTGGTGCTGCCCAGATCCACTGCTGCGAGGAGTTTGTCCGGTGCCGCCAGCCGTTCCTGTTCCGCTCTGGCTGCTTTAAGTCTGGCTGCCATCACCGCCTCGGAGAGCAGTCCGACCGACCCTTTTTCAGCCTGATTCTTTATTGCGCTGTCTGTCATCATATTCTTATCCATTCAGTGTTCCTTTGCTTCTTATACTTTTCAATTCCCCGTTGTTCCGATCCGGCAAAGCATATCACCGGTCTCCCTTTCACTACTCAGCGCTGCCGCTCTCCGCACTTTCTTCCTGTTCCGGGAGCACAAATCCCAGTCCGCTGATATTCATTCCCTCCAGTTCGGCGTCGCTGTACTTCTGAAGTCCCCGGAGCATCGCCTCCACCTGGGGAATCAGCTGTGCTACATCGTAATTGCTGCTCTCGGGCATGGAACCGCGGATGAGCTTGTAACCTGCGGCATCACCGGATTTACTCTTGTCCACATCGTACTCCAGTTCCCGTACGGTGTCCCCGTTCCTGTACTGCATCCACAGTGTCATGGAGCTGTAGTACGGCTCCGTTACAGCAGCAGCCAGGGAGTAAGAGCCATTCTCAGTTGCGTAAGTTCTGTAGATGTACACGGCATCCTGCCCGTCTTTGTATGCCAGGATCTGCTTCGTGCCGGTCTCATCGGTCTCATCGGTCTCATCCTTCGGCAGTTCTGCCACTCTGCCACGGAGGGAGTCCGCCTGTCCCTTTTCAGTCAGACTGTTCTCCAACACCTTCAGCATGTTTTTGTAATCCCGGGGATTTTCTATTATTACCGTCCTGTTTGTCTGATCCCACTCCACTTGAGCCCCCACAGCTTCCATAACCTGACGGATGGGAAGGTATGTGCGGTCGTTCTTTATGCGGGCACAGGTGTCGGAATTCCGCTGTTCTCCGTTTACTGTCACATAGTACTCGTTTATGGGCACTACGACTTCTGTTCCCTCATAGTTCACAGTTGCCCTGTAAGCCGCCTGATCCCAGGTCACTGTACATCCGTAGGCCTCGGCAGTGCTTCTGAGTGGAACCAGTGTCCGGTTTTCCTCACTTATGAAGGGCTTGCCGCTGTTCCCGTCAAAACTGACATAGCTGCCGTTGAGTGCCACCTTTACGCTGCCGCTGTCGGCAAAAGCTGCCGGAGCTGACACTGCAGCAGCCAGCGAGACAGCAGTTATTATCGAGACGATCTTTTTCATTATTACTATTCTCCTGAAAATAATTATTCTGTCATGGCTGATCCACTGTCCTGCGGAACAGTCCATTCTATAATATCACTCCATGCGGTAACATAATATAAAATTTTGTACATTTTTCGTAAAAAAGAGTAACCATTTTCATCGAATCGTGATATACTTATTAGACAAATACAACAGAGTGCGGTATTGTACTCATTAAGCGACAGCAAGATCCGGATCCACTCCGTGATACATAAACATGCGAGTTAGCGCTCAGACAGGTTAACACATCCAATCAGCACAAAAGGGAGGAATCATTATGATTTCGTCAATCCAGGGATATTTGTCTTCAGTATTCGAGAAGACAGGCGGCGCAGGCTCAGTTGCACAGACAAATGCAGTCCGCAGCGCAAATAATGAAACAGTTCAGGCAAACAAGCCTGCATACAGACCCGATACAGACACCGTTCAGATTTCAGCAGAGGGGCTTGCAAAGCTCCACGCCAGCCAGGAAGCGGCAGCTGCCCAGAGAACAGCTGATGCAGCTCCGGAAAAGGGCGGAGCAGTTTCCGGCATTTCCGCAGTGGGCGGAGCAGCTCCTACAGGTGTTGCGGCTCCGGTTGAGGCTGCATCCGGCGCTGAAGAGCTGGCACCTTCCGCAAACAGAGCACCTGCTGACCAGGCTGCAAAGGCTCAGGCCGCAGGAAAAGAAGATGACACAGCTGTAAGACAGCAGCCTGAGACCCAGGCACAGACTCAGGGTCCTGTTCCTGCGGATGACAGGGCTCCGGGAGCAAAGGCGCAGACTTCCAGCACCACAGAGCCTTCCAGGGCAGGTGTTACGCCTGAAAAGACAAACGGCATCAGAAAGCCGGGTGAGGCTGATGCTGCAGCGGCGGACATCACCACGGTAAAGGCAAAAGCTGAAGATGCTGAGCCTGCTGCACAGGAAAAGGTGTCAAATCTCTCGCAGTTCTCAGAGGCCGGGCTCAAGGACCTGGTAAACAAAGGTGAAGCTACACCTGCAGATGTTAACGCAGAGATGGAGATCAGAAACAATTCTCAGAAGGATACTTCCGCAGAGACCACTGAAAAGGAAAATGAGATGCAGACAGAGGAGAGCAATATCGTAACGGATCAGCTCACCGCAGTCAGAGCAGGCAGCTCAGCTTCCAGCGAAGTTGAAGAATAATCTGACAGATCGAACTAAAAGGGGCGCAGCCTTACCGGCTGCGCCCTTAGTTTTTTTCCGTATTTTCCGGCTCATCGCCGTCCTATTTTCTGCTGATCACCTGTCATTCATGTACTTCAGCTGATCCGCCACCGTTCCCTCGTAGAGATAGAGCTCCACATTTTCCACATCTCCCATCCTGAGATTTGAAGACATGCGGGCTATCTGTCTTATGCCCCGATGTTCGTAAAAAGTAAAAGCTGATGAGGAATCCGAATGGAGATAGAAATCCAGCACACCTTCCTCTTCCAGAGAATGGATGGTCCGGTCAAAGAGCTCCCTCCCGATGCCGTGTCCCCTGTAATCTTCATCCAGAGCAAAGAGCAGCAGCTCTGCATCCGGTTTTCGTTCTCCAAAAGACTCGTGCATTACTCTGGCACTATCCTCAAAAGCCTCCATGGGATCCACAGCTCCAAAGCCCCGTTCCTTCAGGGCATCGGCACAGGCCCCGCTTATCATGCGTCTTTCCCACAGATCCGAATTTCCGGAACCGGTTTCCGCTGTGTTTCCGGCACTCCGGTGTATTATCTGAGTGAGGAGTACTCCCACCGTTTTCCCGGAATCCTCATCCACTGCCACCCAGCTGCAGTTCTGCTTCAGAGAGAAGAAATGCATCACCAGATATCCAAACCAGCCGGCCAGCTGCTCATGCCTGCGCAGCTCGGGGGGAGCCCATTTTTTCTGTATTATCTCCGTCAGATCCGGAAGATCCACCGCTTTCAGGCTTCTGTATACTATCATCTGTTCCTCATTCCTCCATTGACACTGATCTTTATTTAAAGTCCCAGATCCTCATTTACCAGAATAACGTGGAATCTGCCCGGAACCATGCTGAGTCTGGTGATCAGCATGTGTGAACAGATGGAATCCGGGCTCTTGCAGTCTGCGCAGCTCCCGGTCTTCCTACATGGTGTTGATATTTCAAAACGCTGTGCGTTCAGAGGTGCAGCCTCGGTTCTCGTCCTCTTCATCGCCGTGTCCAGATCCCTGACGATCTTGTTCATACCCACGATGAGCAGCACCTTGTCAGGACCGAAGACATATGCAGCCACCCTGTTTCCATAGCCGTCCAGATTCACCAGTATGCCGTCTTCCGTGATGGCATTGGTGCTTCCTATGAAGAAATCAGCGAAGAAAGCCTTCCTCATAATTTCTTTCCGTTCCTCCGGAGACCGGGCCGTATCCCTGTCGATGCATTCGTAATTGCCATTCTTCACTGCATCGCTGAGTCCGATCTGTTCCACGGTCATGGATCCGCCCCATGCGATGCTGGATCCCTCAGGTATCAGTTCCAGCGCCTTGCTGAGGGCCTCCGCCCTGTCAGCTGCGTAGTATCCGCTGATGTGACGGGACTCCAGTCCCTTTATCACCTTTTCAGCAAGCTTCTCGTTGCGTACACGTTTTATTTCATCAGTTTTATTCATCTTTTCACCTGATCCTTTCTTCTGTTTATTCCGGAAAATCCCGGTTCCGGCTGCCGGAAGATCAGCCGATGCCTCCCATAACAGCGCCGGCCGCCAGCACAAAGAAGCACACCGGACAGAAGACATATCGGCAGAGAGGGAAGAACCACCTGCCTATCGGTTTTTCCCGACCCCTGTTCACCTGGGATTCCACAAAATCCTTTCCACCGACCCAGAAAAACATTATCCCGGCCAGTCCGGCACCGAGAGGGCAGATATAAATGGAAACTGCGTCCATCCATCCGGAAACGATGCCCTGAATCAGCAGGGAGACCGCCAGACCCGCTCCGCCGGTTATCAGGCAGGCTTTTACTCTTCCTGCCCCAAGCAGCTCCTGCACTGTGGCTAT
This sequence comes from Clostridia bacterium, assembly GCA_024684465.1. Classification (GTDB taxonomy): domain Bacteria; phylum Bacillota; class Clostridia; order Peptostreptococcales; family Anaerovoracaceae; genus JAIKWW01. Next base: position 14,515 of record JAIKWW010000138.1, read on the forward strand.
AGGCGCCTCGTACAGATTTATCAGCGAGGACAGACCTGCCGAGAGAACTGCCACGAAGAACACGATGCAGACAATATGTCCGCCTGGCATGCCTTTAAACAGCTGTGGAAGGAATATGAACATCAGTCCCGGGCCTCCCTGATCCAGCTGCACCCCTGTAGTGGCCATAGCCGGTATGATCACCAGTGCCGCCAGCATCGCCGCCAGACTGTCGAACAGCGCAACTCTGGAAGCAGAAAACGGTATGTTTTCGTCATTGTCCAGGTAAGAGCCGTAGATCACAGTGCCGTTTCCTGCGATGGAAAGGGAGAAGAACGCCTGCCCCAGGGCAAAGATCCAGACCACGGGATCCTTGAGTGCCTCGGGATCGATCCTGAAGATGTAATCGTATCCTGCTCCCGAACCGGGCTGCAGAAATACGTAGATTCCCATCATTACGAACATCAGGAAAAACAGCGGCATCAGGATCTTGTTCGCCCTCTCGATGCCTGCGCTGATTCCCGCAGTCAGTATGACAAATGCTATCACAAGGGCTGCTGTCTGCCACAGATTGTTTCCGAATTCAGAGGCCATTCCGCCAAAGTTGCCGGCAAATCCATCCACATCTGCAGGTCCCAGTACACTTCCCGTGAATGAACCCACGGTATACTTCAGGATCCAGCCCATGACAACGGTGTATCCCACTGCCAGGCAGAATGATCCCACCACTGGGATCATTCCCACGAGCCTGCCCACGTTCCGGTTTCCCCGGCGCTCTGTCATCGCTCCGAAGGCGTCCACCGGTCCCGCGTGGGTTGCCCGGCCCAGCGCCATCTCTCCTATAATACCCGTGGAGCCGATCAAAATAACAAAAAGAAGATACGGCAGGATAAAAGAACCTCCCCCGTAAAGGGAAACCCTGGTTGGAAACATCCAGATGTTGCCCATTCCCACGGCGGAGCCGATACATGCCAGGATAAATCCGGTCCTGCTGCTGAACAAGCCTCGTTTTTTTTCATTCATTACAATTACAACCTTTATTCTTTCTCACATTTTCCGCGCCCCGGGGGCAACCCTCATTAATCGTAAAATGAACACCCCTGAACGCGTCCATTTTATTATATATAAATATCACCAAAAAAAGAACACAAAAAACCGGAATCCTGTCAGCGGATCCCGGTGTGGTGTTATCTGCGGTTTCTCCTGTCGTGAGTTCTGTAATAATCCTGCTTGAACCGGTACATCCGCACGTCAAGAGTCCGGAGGAACTGGTCCGTGGTCTCCTCGGACGGGTTGTACATGCTGCATCCGAAGGACAGGGACAGCCTGTAGGGTTTGCGATAGGAATCATTGAATCTTTCCAGCCGCTGCTTCACGGAATCCGTCAGATCCATCAGATCCTGCTCTTTATCCGTGTTCAGGATCAGAATGAATTCATCTCCGGCATACCGCACCGCAAATCCTCTGCGCTTTCTGGTCTCGATCTGCAGCACGCCGGCCACGATCCTGAGGGCTTCGTCTCCTTCGGAATGACCGTAGTTGTCGTTGATGGCCTTGAAGCTGTTCACATCGATCATTATTCCGCCAAAGCCGTTCTGATTCCTGAATCGTCTCGAAGTGAAGACATAGTCCAGGTAGGCGCGGTTAAAGAGTCCGGTGAGCTTGTCAGTAAATGCCTGTTCGTTCTGTACAGACATGCAGACCCCTGAGATCCCCACGGCGATTCCCGGCCAGAGCAGAGAGATCTCCGTAAAGAAAATGTGTCCGATAAAACCGATGGCCGCCGGTACAATGAAGACCAGCACCGGGAACAGTATCATCCGGCTGTTCCCAAGCCGGAAACGCAGGTACGTGAGCAGGCTGAACAGAAGATAGCCGCCTGCCACCACATCGCACACGGTTCCCAGGGGCAGTCTCGTGTATCCGTTCGAATCCACTGTGAACATGAACCTCCAGAAGAGATTTACCATGTACATGAGATATATCAGGAATACGGGCACCACGAGCTTCCTCATGCGTTTCAGCGTCCTGTTCTGATTCTTGAACAGATGAAGTTCAAGATAGTAATTCCACATGAAGACGACCGTAATGGAGGCCACGTTCGTAAAAGTCATGGCAAAGACCGCCACCCATCTGGCAACGATGGACGGGTGCTGCATGGCAACAGCCGCTATGGAATGAACGAGGCAGGAACTCATGGAAATGATGATCATCACCAGTAACATGAGATCCTCGCTGTTTTTATTTGATAATCTGATCCTGCTGCACAAAACCGAGATGCCGGCTATCCCCGCACCCAGCATGTTAGCTATCAGAACTGCCGTTAAATCCATTTTCTTACTACCTCGACGAGCAATTTTTTCAACCAACCCTACCATTTTTATCGACAGGATAGTTTCAGATGAAAAGGGTTTTCTGAGAAAAAATGTAAGAGACGGCCCTTCGGGGCTTTTTATTTCCCGGGGCGTGTTATAATAGAATACCATATCTGTCGAAGGAGATGCCGAAGATGACACCAAAGGAAATTTTAAAAAAATACTACGGTTACCCGGACTTCCGCCCCGGGCAGCGGGAGCTCATCGGGAATATCATGGCCGGCCGGGACGTGGTGGGGATCCTGCCCACCGGCGGAGGAAAATCTGTCTGCTATCAGATCCCGGCGATCGCCATGAAGGGGCTGGCGCTGGTGATCTCACCCCTGATCTCGCTGATGAAGGACCAGGTGGACTCTCTGGAGAAAAACGGAGTTCGCGCCCGCTTTCTCAATTCATCAAGCTCTTCAGAGGAATACTTCGACACCGTGAATCTCGCCCGCAGAGGTCAGCTGGACCTGCTTTACGTGGCGCCGGAAAGGCTGGAGAGCGACAGTTTCATCAACACACTGTCCGGATTTGAGATCTCCATGGTGGCAGTGGACGAGGCTCACTGTGTGAGTCA
>JAIKWW010000121.1 GCA_024684465.1 Clostridia bacterium
CCAGGTCCTCTTCCCGATGCGATCCGTCAACCTTCATCAGAAGCATCTCGTGTACAGATGACGGAATTATGAAATAATCCCCGCCCAGTATTCTCTCTGCCCTGTCCAGAAAACCCGGGTACATGATCACCGCTGCTCCGAATGTGAATCCCTCCACTGTAGCCACATACATTTCCGGACCCTCATCAGGCGGCAGAAGTTTACCCGAAAAGGCATCACCCAGACACTCCTCCATTCTCATGATCTTTGCCGGACGTCTCAAAGATGCATATCCCGCAGCGTCGTCATGAAGTCTGTAGATGCTGACTCCCCAGTCCCGCAGGTTTTCTTCTGTGATCTTCACCACGATCCTGCTTTTATCTTCGGCATTTATCGTTTCAGAATCGTAAGTGAGAGCCATATCATTTATGATGAAATGGGGTATGGCTTCCAGCATTTCCTGATTTCCTTCGATCGCTATCAGACGCGGCATGAGCGTTCTGCTCACCACCTCATAGGGCAGCTCTGACAGATTCGAGATTCTCTTGATTCCCTGCCGGTTTATTTTGCACACTGATTCACCGCTCATTTTTTCTCCTTTTTCTATTAATGTTAATATATTCCATATATAAGTAAAAAAAACGGCAGCTCCGTCATCCGCTGGGTGTCGGAACTGCCATGTCTGACTGATAAATTGATTATTCTGATCCACTGATCACGATTATTATAATTTGTTTAACGTTTTTCCGGCCTGCCCTCAGGCATGATATCGTTCCGTCTCACCTCAGGCTGAGAGTTCGGTTTGTTCATCCTCCTCTTCCCGGCGATTCTCTTCCGGATTGATATTATTCTCCCCCAGGCCGGCATCCATCCCAGCTTCTTCTTTAAGACCGCTGGATATCAGCTTTGACAGCTGATCAAACTCCTCATCTGTCATGGTTATACCCCTGCTCATCTTCCTGTGCCTGGGGCTCCAGTCCCTGATATCATATTTCTCCTTCCTGCCGTTCCAGCTGACCAGATTCAGTTCCTTGGTCCAGCCTGTGGTATTTTCGGAAAGCACGCCGATGTGTGTCTTGATCTCAAATTTAAAATCACTCCTTTCCTTTTCTTCCGACATATCCCAATCTCCTTTCTTTGCGATAATCCGCTGACTCCGCCGTACCGGACTCCCTGTTCCCGGACGGACTGACATATATTTCCCGGACGCCTTCGGCAGAGGAAACAGATTCCCGACATCCGGACCGAAGGAACATCAGCCCAGGCTGCGTCCTTCATAATTCCATTATATGTAAATCAAATGTAAAGTCAAGCCATTATTGTAATATATTTACATTAGATGGTGTATGGATCTCGTTATTGCACTCCATTTTTTTATTATTTATAATAATCATTGTTCAAACTTATTATTTACGGGTACAAACCTTTAGGATAACATCTGTTTTTAGGAGGATCTGATATGTATAAAGTTGGTATCATCACTTCAAGTGACAAAGGTTCGCAGGGACTGCGAGAGGATAAGGGCGGTCCTGCAATCAAGAAGATAATAGAAGATTTCGGTGCTCCCTTTGAGGTCGCCGATATGGTAATCCTCCCGGATGAAAAGGATCAGCTGGCAGACATGATGAAGAAAATGGCGGACGAAGATTCCATCGATCTGATCATCTCCACCGGAGGAACCGGCTTTTCAAAGAGAGATGTCACACCGGAAGCCACCCTCTCAGTTATAGAACGCCGGACTCCCGGCATATCTGAGGCCATGCGGATGATCAGTTTCAAGGTTACCATGAGGGCAATGCTTTCCCGTGCCGAATCCGGCATTCGCGGCGACAGCCTCATCATCAATCTCCCGGGAAGTCCGAAAGCGATAGAAGAGATTCTGGTTGAGATACTCCCGTCACTGGTTCACGGGTTGGACATCCTTCAGGGCAACGCCTCCGAATGTGCCCGCCACTAAAATAAAAGAAAACGCCTGAAAAGCTCCTTCAAAGAGATTTCCTCCAATGGCCCGACCCTTTGGAAAACCTCACATCGCAAGCTTCTCAGGCGTTATTTTTTAGTGTTTTTTCTCAAGACTTTCCAGAATCCGCGCCACGTGAACTCCGCTTGCAGACGCCTGGGAAAGAGAATGTGTCACCCCTGCACCGTCGCCTATGGCATAAAGTCCCGGCACTGCAGTTTCCAGATTTCCGTCAACTTCCACCCTGGAATTGTAGAACTTGACCTCCACACCGTACAGAAGTGTGTCTTCGTTGGCCGTTCCCGGAGCGATCTTGTCCAGCTGGTAGATCATTTCGATTATATCATCCAGCTGCCGCTTTGGGATCACAAGGCTCAGATCACCCGGCGTAGCCGCCAGCGTAGGTCTTGTGTAACATTTTTCCATGCGGTGCTCCGAACTCCGGCGTCCCTTTACCAGATCACCGAACCGCTGGAGCAGCACGCCGCCCCCCAGGAGATTGCTCAGTCTGGCGATTGATTCACCGTACTCGTTGCTGTCGTTAAACGGCTGTGTCATGTGATTGGTAACCAGCAGTGCGAAATTGGTATTCTCCGTTTGAAGCTCCTTGTTCGCATAGCTGTGACCATTTACCGTTACGATCCCGTTGGTATTTTCAGTTACCACCTCTCCGTACGGATTCATGCAGAAAGTCCTCACCACGTCGTTGTACTTGTCGGTCTTGTACACCAGTTTGCTCTCGTACACCTCATCCGTGATATGTTTGAAGATCTCCGCAGGCAGCTCAACTCTGACACCGATGTCCACCCTGTTCCTCTTCATTTTCAGCTTGAAGCTGTTGCAGATATCGCTCATCCACCTGGAACCGGAACGACCTGAAGCAAGAACCACATATCGGCTCTCAACAGAGGTCCCGTCATTCATCTCGACGATAAATCCATCTTCCTTCGAACCGGATATTCCCGTAACCTCCGTAAAGAATTTCATATCCACATGCTCCCGGGTATAATCGTACATTTCCGCCAGAATCTTCCTGTTTCTGTCCGTCCCCAGATGTCTCACCTTTGCATCCAGCAGGTGCAGATTGTTCCTAAGAGCCAGCGTCTTCAGCTCGGTGCTCCCGGTAGAATACAGCTTTGCCTCAGCTCCCCCGAAATCACAGAGAACCGAATCCACGTATTCCATAAGTTCCATGGCATGCTCCCGTCCCACATAGCGGTGGAGGTCGCCTCCGAACTCATTTGTGATATTATACTTTCCGTCGGACAGAGTTCCCGCTCCGCCGTAGCCGCTCATGATCCGGCACGGCTTGCAGGATACGCATTCCTTCGTTTTCCCTTCAATTATGGGACATGTTCTCTTATCGAGAGATGCTCCCTTTTCGATCAGAAGGACTTTTAAAGATGATCCCATCCTGGTAAATTCATACGAGGCAAATGCTCCGCCGGCGCCTCCGCCTACGATAACGACATCATATTTTTCCATACTGCAACCCTCATTATACGAAAATGGAATAAATCCGGTCTAATTACAAAAAACGGCCCATCGAGAGGCCGTTTTTTACTGCCAGTTATCCTAAATCAACAATTTGCGCGATTGATTTCTACTGATATATATTTTTCATCTTTTCAAGATATACGTTTGCCATCTCAAGACTCATCAGAATGCAGAAGCTGCTGTCTGATTTGTCTTCGATCTTGAAGCCGAAGTCACAATCCACAATTGTCACATCTTCTCCCAGAAATTCCTTCTTGAAAGCATCGCTGTCTTCGATGGTAAATGCCGTCGGAGTGGAGATATTCACAGTCATATTGAGGAACTGAGACATCGCAGTTGAGCTGGAGCCCAACATCTGATTCATAAGTTCGCAAACTGCGCTCTCACCCATTTCATCAACTTCAAAGGTCTCAGCATCAAGCTCCATGCCCATCATACATTCCAGAATGCATCTGACATCATTCCGCTTCAAAAGAAGCACATTCCTGCCACTGATTCCCTCAACATAGGAAATGGTCACTCCCATAATATACTCGTCACGTACCGGATCAAAGTGTTCCTCACTCATCACCTTTACGGTCGGTGTAGTAATATCAACACGCTTTCCGAGCATAACGGAAGCGGCAGAAGCGGATGAACCCATACTGATATTCATCACTTCGCCAAGCATATCGATCTGTTCACTGGTGAAATACTTTCCAGGATCGATCATTTTTTATTCCTCCTACAGACCCATATCCTTAACTGCCTTTAAAATTCTGTCAGGCTTGAAAGGTTTTACGATAAAGTCCTTTGCACCGCTCTTTACAGCATCGATAACCATGGATTCCTGTCCCATTGCAGAGCACATGATAACCTTGGCATCCGGATGCTGAGACTTGATAGTCTTCAGTGCTTCCAAACCATCCATGTTAGGCATTGTGATATCCATGAACACAAGATCCGGATTAATTTCATTATACTGGTCAACAGCCTGAAGGCCATCAGCTGCCTCATACACATCTGTGTAACCAGCTTTTGAAAGTGCGTTTTTGATAGTCATTCTCATGAATGCTGCATCGTCAGCTAATAAAATTTTTGCCATTTGAATCCCTTTTCCTATACTTAAGACTAACCTAATAACGGTAACATTTTCCCAGGTCCGTCCCACAACTGCAGAACGAAACCTATTAATCAAACATATTCTATAATATATTTTTCGACTTGAACAGTAAAAATATAATGGTATTTTAGTACAATATTTAAAAAAACATGATATTTTTTCAATCAATAATAATACCACCGGTCTAAAAAAACAGAGACCCCCAAACCATTCCGGTGAAGGAGTCTCTTTCGATCGATCTTATTCAATCTCAGCTATTTGGCACTTATGATCGGAACCTCGTCGTCGGATTCCTTCTCGATATCATTCAGGTACTTCTTACCTTCAGATACGATCACGCCGCTCAATCCGATAACGCCGATGACGTTTGGAATGATCATGAGACCGTTGAGGATATCCGCGATGTTCCATACCAGATCCAGTGATGCTACCGAACCAACAACTGTGAATACTACGAACAGGAACTTGTAAGGAAGGATTACCTTAGGTCCGCAGAGATACTCAGCTGCCTTCTCACCGTAGTAGGACCACCCCAGGATAGTGGAGAATGCGAACAGAGCCAGTGCGATCGTGATCAGCGGCTTGCCGATAACAGGAATCTGGTTGAACACTTCGAATGTGAGAACGGAATTGCCTTCGCTCATGATAGCTTCTACGCCCTCATATTTGAGAACAGAAGAAACCAGTGTCAGACCTGTCATGAGGCAGATGACAACTGTATCCCAGAAGGTACCGGTCATGGAAACCAGAGACTGTCTTACTGTATTCTTCGTCTGAGCTGCAGCCGCAACCAGTGGTGCGGAACCCATACCTGATTCGTTGGAGAACAGACCTCTTGCGCAGCCGAATCTGATAGCAGCTGCTGCAGTGAATCCAAGTCCGCCTCCGAATACCGAGTCAGCAGTGAACGCATCCTTTACTATGAGCACGAGCGCATCACCCACATAACTTCCGTTCAAAATGAGAAGGATCACACATCCGACGATGTAGAATATCGCCATGAACGGGATGAGTATCTCAGTAACCCTTGTTATGGACTTTACACCGCCGATGATTACGATCGCAACCAGAACCGCTGCAAAGATACCTGTGATCCACGTCGGAACTCCGAAGTTTGCGTTCATCGCGGAAGAAATGGAATTAGCCTGCGTCATGCAGCCGATTCCGAAAGCTGCAATCGAAGCGAATAATGCGAAGAGAACTGCCAGCCACTTCTGACCGAGACCTCTCTGAAGAGCATACATAGCTCCGCCCAGCATTCTTCCGTCCTCTGTCTTAACTCTGTATTTTACAGAAATCAGTGTTTCTGCATATTTCGTAGCCATACCGAACACACCGATGATCCACATCCAAAATACTGCACCCGGACCACCTGAAATAACCGCCGTAGCTACACCTACGATATTACCTGTACCTATTGTAGCCGCCAATGCTGTGGTGAGCGCTCCGAACTGTGATACTTCGCCGTGTCCGCTCTTGTCCTTTGCAACGGACAGCTTTATTCCCTGCAAGACGCGTCTCTGTATAAATCCGGTTTTAAATGTCATGAACAAATGAGTACCGACCAGAATGATGATCAGCGGCAATCCCCAAACTATGCCGTCTATAGTCGATATAATCTCAGCAAAAGCTTCCATACCCTCTGTCTCCTTTCAACTTGAATCCAAATAAATATAATAATGACAATACTTTAAAAAATATACACAGCCTGTGCCCTTCTACTGTTCTCCCGGAAAAAACGTCAACAGCGATCCGGTTTCGTATACATTTCTTAAATTAAATACATTATCACCTAGCTTTCGCTCACTGTCAATAATTAATTTTGTCGCAAGGCTCTTTAAAAGAAATTATTATTGCAATATTCCGCATTTCCGAATAAATTAAACAATTTTATTGATGATGCATTTGAATAGTATGTTTAGACAATTATTTTTGAAAGAATCTTCGGTTATTTAGGCATATCAGATTAATAAATTTTTCACATTTATAAAAAACAAAAGAAAATCAAACAGAGACAAAAATATAAAAACAGCGTCCTACGCAATCTGCGCAAGACGCTTTCTGGTCGAGGTGACAGGATTTGAACCTGCGGCCTTTGCGTCCCGAACGCAACGCTCTACCAAGCTGAGCCACACCTCGAAAATATTCAGTTATCTGACGACTTGATTATTATAATCCCGGGGTCATGAAATTGCAATGTTTTTTTCAGATTATTCCCGATGATAAAAACAGACGCGGCGGATCCGCTCCACCGCGTTTGATTTAACCTTCGGATCCTGCCTCCGGCAGGCCGCTCACAGATCTTCATTCCTGAACGGTTGTCTCCAGTTCATCTGTCGCATCCCGTTTCCTGAGGATTTCAAGATAGATGTTTACGATATTCTCATCAAACTGAGTTCCGGAACATCTCACCAGTTCCTCCATTGCCTCTTCCTTTGATTTTGCCTTTCTGTAACTGGTGTCGTGGGTCATGACCTCAAAGGTATCTGCCACAGTGACGATCCTCGCCAGCAGCGGGATTTCTTCGCCTTTGAGACCGTTAGGATAGCCGGTTCCGTCCCAGCGCTCGTTCTGCGCCAGCACATATGATGCAACGCCCTCCAGTTCAGGATTTGAATTCAGGATGTAATATCCCTTCAGAGGATGCAGGCGAACATCTGCCCACTCGTCATCAGTGAGCTTTCCTTTCTTGCTTATGATTCTGTCGGAGACAGTGATCATTCCTATACCCTGGAGCATCGCTGTAAGTTCCGCCCTTGCTCTCATCTCGTCACTGAGCCCCAGACGCCATGCGATCTCCCGGACATCATTCCTCACGCGGGCTCTGCGTTCCGGAGAATTTATGCCCAGCTTATCCGCATATGCAGTCAGGGTGTTTACTACAAATGCTCTTGAACTTTCAGGAACAAGCAGTTTCTTGCATCTCATGGAAGCTCTCGCCTCCTTGAGCACATCCTCTATGAGAACCATGTTGTCCCTCTTTTCCGCCACTCCGAACTCCACGCTTACAGGAATAGGGAAATCCACCTGATAGCCGATCAGCTTCTTCACCAGGTTCATTTTCGCCACCGCGTGCTCTTCAGTCATGCACGGCATGATTATCACTGTCTCGCAGTCTACGGTAGCCACAAAATCCTCCACCCTCAGCTGCGTATTGAGTACTTCATTGCAGAATTTGATCATCCGGTCTCCCTCGTCCATGCCGAACATGTCGTTCACCATTCCGAGGCCGTTGATATCCATTACAGCTATACAGAGAGGAAGATTATCATTCACATCCATTTCTCTCATGCGGATGTTCAGTACACGCTCACTGTAGAGTCCTGTTACCGGATCCTTTGTGAGCTCATTTTCAAATTCGTTATAGATATCTCTGAGGGCCGTAATGTCGTGGAAGATGTACATATGGCCGATCACGTAGTCTCTGCTGTCTCTCAGTTCCCTGAAGTCAAGATTATAGTAATGTCTTTCGTCTCTGACATTCAGCGGGAGTTCCACGGAAGCACCGTCCGTGAGATAGTCAGGCTCCAGATTGAGTCTTCCGTCCACGAACATAGCCTCGTCCATAATCTGCAGATAGTCCTCTGTGAAGTTCAGCGTTTCCCCTGCCTTCTCGCTGTAATCCGCAAGACGTCCGGTATCGTCAAACAGAACCACCATGCTGCCGATATCGTCGATCATGAAATTTCTGGAATAGATTCTGGAGAGATACCTTCCCACTTTTCCGAACGTAACATACAGTAATATGCTGCATATGCCCACAACCATGGAGTCATAATTTGCGCCCACAGCACCACTGAACTGGTACACAGCCTCTGTCACAGACGGCGCCACCATGGCAATGGCAATCATGACATATTTTTCACGATAGACAATGGAGCTCCTCTTGAAGTGGACCAGTATTGATATCAGAGTGTACAGGATCATGACTATCAGCCAGGCAATGTACATTGTGAAGAAATTCATCTCATAGATGATACCCAGCACAGTTATATCCTGCCACTGTACAGGCACATATCTGAACATGAAATTGATGAACGGATTCATCAGCATCAGACAGGTTGCGACAACGCTGAAGGCGTATATGAACAGACGCCCGATCCTGCCTACAATGTCGATCCGGTGCACATCCATGCCGTACTTTATCGTAAAGAGCATGACCATGATCCACATGGTACTGATATACTGAACACCGGCAGCCCACGTGCAGACAAGCGGTGATTTTGAAACGATCTCAACCAGATATCCTGCCGAATCGATTACTGCGAAAAACAGGAGTATCGAAATATGTCTGCCCACATTATCATGTCTGGACAGGGATTTCACGAATGTGTAAACCACTGCCAACATTATGACCGCAAATATTATTGTGAGACCCGGATAATTCATCTTCGATACTACTCCTTTCAAAATAAACCCATCTCAAACTGATCATATCACACAACCGGCATTTCAAGCGATTCTGCTGTATCGAACAGATAGAGCAGCGTCTTCTTTACATTCTCACCGGTTGACATCTCTACAACATCACGATACAGGGTCACCTGTCCGCTGTACTTTTCCCTGAGACTGTCCATAGCCTCATCATGTCTGTCACGATCCACGTGATCTGTCTTATAATCTATTATCACAAATCCGTCATCTTCCTTGAAACAACAGTCGATTACGCCCTGGATCAGAGTTACATCCGGAAGGGTTCTTCTGATCTCATCCCTGCTCTCCGGATTTTTCGCCATCGCTTCAATCTCTGCTCTGCTCTTTTTCAGTGTAAAAGGCCATTCGCGCCTGAGATCGGGGGAACTGCATGCCCGTCTGCCAAGTTCTGAACCGAAGAACGCAGATATCTGAGAAAACGGGATCACCCGTCCCTCATCTTCAGACAGGATACTGCGCTTCACCAGCCCATTCACAAAATCCCTGACCTTTTCGGGATCCTCATAATCTCCGTCAAATGGAATGAGCTGCATGACTTTGTGTACTGCAGTTCCTCGTTCCGCAGCGGATATACCTGTATTCCCGCTCAGGAAACGAGGCTTGATCGAAGCTGCCGCAGATTCCGCCTCCACAGCGGTATGACGGCCGGTAACGGTGAGCCGGTTCAGTTCCGACACCGTAAACTTGGCCTTTGCTGTCACATCGGACAGATATGGATATACAAATGAAAACCTGTCAGAAAATCTGGAGATGTCTCCCTTCTCGTCCCTGTAATCCGGAAAACCGGATCTTATCCTGTCCAGGAGGGCATTTCTGTCGGTTTCAGTTTTTATTTCCTCTTCCTGCATGACTGTTCTGGATCGGCGCTTAAGAACTATTCCCGCCTCATCCAGATGCGGAACGGTCCATGCCAGATATGAATTTGCGGATTCCGGATCATCCATCAGGCCTGAGCCGGCCTTGTCCAAGTACCTGTCCGCATCTTCAACATTTGCTATGAGGATGAGCTCATCCATGGCTCTCGTGAGAGCTACGTAGTACACGCGCATCTCCTCGGCCAGGACCTCCCTCTTCTTTTGACGTTCCACCGACTGCTGTATAGCCGTTCTGGCTTTTATCTTTCTTTCCGGATCCACATATGTGAGACCCAGGCCCAATTCCCTGTGCATCACTACGCCCGCCGAAGCATCGTCATACCGGAATTTTCTCGCCAGATCCGCAACTATGACCACCGGGAATTCCAAGCCCTTGCTCTTGTGAATCGTCATGATCCTCACGGAATTCTTCTCATCATCGGCAAACACAGCCTGAGGAATCCTCACTTTGCTGCGCTTTGTGGCATCGATATACGATAAAAAGCCGTACAGCCCTCCGCTCTGCTTCGAAGCGAACGCCTGAGCCCGGTCCACCACGGCTCGCAGGTTCTGTGACCGGACATTTCCTCCGGGGAGAGCGCTCACGTAATCCATGTACCCGGTTTCCAGAATTAAAAGCTGGATAAAATCCTCAAGAGGCATAAAACGGGAATCCTGTCTCCAGTCTCTTAAATGATCCAGAGTTCTTCTGCATTTCTCTGCAAGTTCCCCCCGTCCTGACGCGCACCTGACGAACGCAGAGCTGTAATCGCATTTTCTGTCAGTCAGCCTGATTTCGATAAGTTCATCGATGGTGAAGTCAAAGAACGGCGATCTGAGAACACTTATCAGAGGTATGTCATTCTTCAGGTTGTCTATCACCCTGAGGAGATTGATAAATACCTCTATCTCATTAGTTTCAAAATATCTGTCGCCGGCTTCCACAAAGGAACTGATACCGGCATCCCTCAGGGCCTTTGCGAAGATGTCCGCCTTATTCTTGGTTCCGCGAAGAAGTATCACGATGTCACCGGGAACCACCTTTCTGGTACTGCCGATCTTGACATCGTAGATCACAGTGCCGATGCGCTTCTGCGCCTCTTCCGCAGCTACGAGAGCCTCCAGTTCGATGCCCTTCAGATCCTTCAGGCTGCTGAGGCTTCCCATCTCCGTATCATCGGATCCATCCACCCTATTTTTTATATCGTCAGAAACTGCCCTGTCGATAAGGTGCAGACTGACTCTTCTGTCAAATTCACCTTCATATTTGACGCCTTTTTTCAATTCGGCATCATCGTCATAGTCGATCCCGCAGGTTTCCCTGTTCATAACCCCGTGGAAAATCCCGTTTATGGCATCGATTATGTACTTCTTGCTCCTGAAATTGCGGTTCAGGTCGATTCTTTCACCGTCCAGGGTGCCGTCCCGGAATGAATTGTATTTATTGATAAATATCTCAGGCTCCGCCAGACGAAACTTGTAAATACTCTGTTTGACATCTCCGACCATGAAGACATTGGAACCCCGGCTGACCCGGCTTATCAGAGACTCCTGGATGAGACTGCTGTCCTGATATTCGTCTATGAATATCACCTTAAACTTTTCTCTGTATTCCCGGGCAACCTCTTCATGGGAAAGGATTTCCAGTGCGATGTGCTCCAGGTCGTTAAAGTCCAGAACTCCGTCCTCGGATTTCAGTCCTCTGAAGCGAGCATGAAAATCCTTCACAAGTTCCACCAGGTACCCGGCAGACTCCGCAGTGCCCCGGATTCTTCTGAACATCTCTTCTTCATGAACAGAGCCGAACTCGGACCTGATCTCCTTTACCAGTGCCTTGCTCCTGTCTCTGACATTTTTCACCAGATCTTTGATTTCCCCGTAGGCTTCCTTGTCTTCCTTGCCAGCCCTGAAGGTGGCGAAGGTGACAGTCCCCAGCGCAGAGATCTGCTCCCCGGCAGATTCCAGTTCAGCCACAGCTCTCAGCGCTTCCAGATCCTTTTCGGCTGCAGTTTCGAGACTTGGCAGACCGCTCACCAGATCCGCAACACGCTCCGTAAGACTCAGAACTTTTCTGAACTTTCTCTGAAATGCATCCTTCATCTCGCGGTAAAACGGCAGCTCCTCAAGTTCACTGTCGTCTCCGTTCAGAACTGCCGCATTGTGTTCCAGCCACTGAAACGGTTCCGGCATACTCATGATAAAACTGTATACCTGCGTTATCAGATCCCTGACCTTGTCCTCAGACCTGACATCGGCCCTTTCCCTCAGGAAAGAAGTAAATCGATCCGTGTCTTCTTCATATCTGGCGTCTATCAGATCGTCCAGCGCTCTGCCGATCATTATCAGACGATGTGCATCGTCGCAGATTCCAAAATCCGGTTCCACGTCCACCAGATAGAAATGACTTCTTATCACGCCCATTGCGAATTTATGAAAAGTACTGATATCGGCAACAGATGCGAGAGATATCTGTTCCCTCAGATATGCCCTCTGCCTCTCGTCGATCCGTTCACCCGGATCCTCCACCGTCTTTTTGAGAGCTCTTATTATCTTTTCCTTCATTTCATCTGCTGCCGCACTGCTGAAGGTTACAACCAGCATATTTTCCAGTGAGACGCCGTCATCCATAATGAGCTTCCTTATGCGCTCAGTGAGCACGGCGGTCTTGCCGGAACCCGCCGCCGCCGAGACCAGAACGTCCCTGTCCCTTATATCTATCGCCTTCTGCTGCTGTTCCGTCCAATTCATTCTCAGGCCCCCGTGATTTACAAAAAGAACCGGCTCCGCCGGAAATACTTCAATCCGCAAGTATCCATATTACAGATATAATGAAAATACCACATTTCCCCTCAGATTGAAAGACCATTGGAATTATGCTATATTCTTTGTTGTCAGTTATTCTTATTTAACAACGGAAAATTAAAAGAGATGAAAAAAACTACATTATTAATGATAATGGACGGCTTCGGCTGTGACGCATCCGTCAGCGAATCAGGTTTCAAAGCCGGATGCTTTCCCAACGAAGCTTCGAGAAATAGCATCGCCTCCACAGGTATGAATGCCATAGCAGCAGCGAACACCCCAAATCTTGACAGACTGTTCGCGGAGCATCCACATACGATCCTCCACGCAAGCGGCTCCTCTGTGGGACTTCCCGACGGACAGATGGGCAATTCCGAAGTGGGACACATGAATATCGGTGCAGGAAGGATAATCTACCAGGATCTCACCAGGATCACAAAATCCATCGAAGAAGGCAGTTTTTTCAGCAATGAGACGATCATGGAAGCAATGGAACGTGCTTCCGCAAACGGAAAAGCACTCCATCTGTGGGGACTTCTGTCGGACGGCGGAGTCCACAGCCATATCGACCACCTCATCGCTCTGCTGGACATGGCTAAAGAACTGAATGTCCCTCAGGTCTATGTTCACTGTTTCCTTGACGGAAGAGATGTGCCGCCGAGAAACGCACAGCTTTACATCACCCGGCTGGAGGAACACATGAAAGCTGCGGATCTCGGCAGAATCGCCACCATCAGCGGCAGATACTACGCCATGGACAGAGACAAACGCTGGGACAGAGTCAGACTCGCATATGACGCCATCACCTCCGGCACCGGCCTCACAGCGGAATCAGCCTCAGAAGCACTAGCAAACGCATACGCCCGGGATGAAAATGATGAATTCGTCAAACCTACAGTAATACTGAACGAGGGCAGACCCACTGCCACAGTATGCGACGGCGACAGCATCATAATGTTCAATTTCAGACCTGACCGCGCCAGAGAGATCACCAGAAGTTTCTGTGATCCGGACTTTGACGGTTTTGACCGCACTGTCCTGCCGACAGATATCAGATATGTCTGCATGACCACATACGACGATACAATTCCAAATGCGCAGGTCGCCTTTCCCCCGGAACACTTCGCAAACACCCTCGGCGAATACGTCTCAAAGCTGGGCATGACGCAGCTCAGACTTGCGGAGACCGAAAAATACGCCCATGTGACCTTCTTTTTCAACGGCGGAGTCGAAACTCCGAACCCGGGAGAAGACCGGATCCTGGTTCCTTCCCCTAAAGTTGCAACATACGACTTGCAGCCGGAAATGAGCGCTCCCGAAGTGTGTGACCGTGCAGTTGAGGCCATAAACTCCGGAAAATATGACCTGATCGTGATGAATTTTGCAAATCCGGATATGGTAGGACACACAGGCGTATTTGAGGCAGCTGTTGCCGCAGTGGAAACTGTGGACAGCTGTGTAGGCAGAATATGTGAAGCTCTTGCAGAAAACGGAGGTTCCATGTTCATCACTGCGGATCACGGAAATGCAGACACCATGAAGGACGCAGACGGAAACATTATCACGGCCCACTCCACGAATCCGGTTCCGGCTATCCTGGTGACACCGCAGAAGATCGAATCCCTCAGACAGGGTATTCTTGCGGACATTGCTCCTACTCTGCTGGATCTGATGAATATTACCAAACCTGAGGAAATGACCGGAAAATCCATTCTGATCCGCAGTGGAAGCTGAGAAAAAACAGGACATAAATAATAAAAATTGACAGCAAAAGAGCAGTCACTGCCCCGGGGAAACTTCCCGTTCTCAGCAGGACTGCTCTTTTAAATTATGTGCATTGCCGGATAATATTTTCAGTGGATGCAGCTATTTTTATCAGCACCTTTTGTCCTATAGCCCACACCTTTTGACCTATAGGCCCGGAACAGCTCCGTCTGCGTTGAGCCTGACAAATGAAAAAGCACCAGCCGGATTCAGCTGATGCTTCTATTGGTATCCCGATGGGGAATCGAACCCCAGATGCCACCGTGAGAGGGTGGAGTCTTAACCGCTTGACCATCGGGACATATGAGTTGCTCTCTTTAGCAAGCTTGTTTATTATAGCAAGCCCGTCAAAAGAATTCAAGCATATTTTTCAATATTTTTTAAAAATATTCAGACGCGCCCTCTCCTGGCCTTTACATCATTGATTTTCAGGGAATCCGGCGTTACGCTGCAGGTCATAAACAGTATTTCAACGCCTGCATCCGAAGCCTCATCCAAAGCTTTCCCGAACTCCGGGTGGGTTTCCACGTTGGGACGGACTTCGTCAACACCTTCCATGGCTATGACAAAACCCACACCGCACCTGTAGCCCTGTCTGCAGGCCTCAGCAAGTTCACGGAGATGCTTCACGCCCCGCAGAGTGGGAGCATCAGGAAAAAAGCCCGTACCTCCGATTTCCAGAGTACAACCCTTGATCTCCAGCAGGTATCGCTCTTCACCCTTTTCCATGTAAAAATCGATACGTGAATCACCGAACCTGTATTCCGGTTTCACAAGATCAAAATCCCGTTCCGAAAGCCACTCCCGAACCACTGCATTGGGAGCCTGACTGTCTATGTTCACCCAGCCCAGAGACGGTTTGAACACGCTTATCAGATCATACGCAGTCTTCCGCACCGGCGAGTCAGCCCTCTGAAGCGCCACCTCCGCACCGGGAAGCAACAGCTCTCTGCATCTCCCCGTATTCTTGACATGTACAGTCTCTTCTTTTCCGCCGATTTCCACATGAGCAACAAACCTGTTCGGCCGGTCCAGAAATATTCCCCTTACAACATCATCATATTTCATAATATCACCATCGGCCGGACAGGCGTTCCGTCCCTGTCCGTCAGCTGTTAAGCCTCAAAGCTCTTTGCGCCCTCAGGAGACTTCAGGGTCTGCTCGTTTCTGCGGATCTTGTGGGTACTGGTCTTGATGAACTCTTCTTTTCTCAGTTCCACCTTCTTTACCCTCTTGTAAGCAGGCATCATGTCGTTGGTGTCTCTGATGACCTTTTTGAACAACTTGTTCATTCCGGCGTCGTCAAGCTCACCGAAGGCCGCCTTTATTTCTGCTTCATCCGGAACGATATGAGCTGTAACCACCAGATCACCCTTGCCGTCGTCGTCACCGGTGACGATAGCCTCCGCGATATACGGACTCTTCAGCAGATAATATTCCACTTCCTCCGGAAATACATTCTTGCCGTTCTTGGCCACGATGACATTCTTCTTTCTGCCTGTGAGGAAGAGGAATCCCTCGCCGTCCAGATAGCCGTAGTCGCCGGTCCTGAGCCATCCATCCATAAAAGCCTCATCCGTGCTCTTCTGATCCTCGTAGTAACCCAGCATGACAGAATCGCTCTTTGCCAGGACCTCGCCCACGCCGTCCTCATCAGGTTCAAAGATCATGATCTCAGTTCCCGGCAGAGGCTGTCCTGCAGAAGCGGACTTGTGATATCTGTCCCTGTTCAGAGCTATGATCGGAGAACTCTCCGTCATGCCATAACCCTGAACCATGTTGATCCCGATGTAATTGAAGAAATCAATGATTTCCGGATCGATTGCTGCCGC
>JAIKWW010000129.1 GCA_024684465.1 Clostridia bacterium
CGGGGATTATCGAGGCGGCAGCATCAATGGGAGCATCCCCGGGATATATGATCCTTCATTTCATCATTCCTGAGGCGATGCCGTCGCTGCTCCTGGGAGGGGCGATCAACATCGCCACCGTGCTGGGATACTCCGCAATGGCCGGTGTCATAGGGGGCGGCGGCCTGGGCGCCATAGCACTGCAGTACGGTTATTACAGGTATCAGGAAGATGTACTCTGGACCACAGTGACAATACTCATAATAATGGTGATGGTCATCCAGGAGGGCGGCAACGTGATCGCCAGGAGAGCCAGAAAATGACCGCGGGTAAAGGAAACCGGACGGCCGGAACAGGTTAATGACCGGAATGAAAAAGAAAATTACAGACCGGAAATATATATTTATTTTAAAGATGAAAGGAAAAGGAGAAAAATCATGAAACATCAGATCAGAAAATTGATTGCAGCATCACTCACACTTGCGCTGGCACTTTCCGTTACTGCATGCGGAACAGCGACAAAGACAGACAGCAGTGCTTCAGCAGATAAGCCGAAGGCAGAGAATACGGTTATCAGAGTGGGCGCCAACATCACACCTCACTCGGAGATCCTGGAGCAGGCAAAGCCGATCCTGGCTGAAAAGGGAATCGATCTGGAAATCGTAAAGCTGGAGGATTCCATCACACCTAACACAGGCGTTATCGAGGGCAGTTTGGACGCTAACTACTTCCAGCACGTACCGTATCTCGAACAGTTCAATCAGGAAAACGGTTCTGACCTGGTTTCCATCGGCGCTATCCACTACGAGCCTTTCGGCATCTATGCAGGTAAGACGACGGATCTGGCAAAACTGCCTGACGGCGCTGTAGTAGCAGTTCCGAATAATGTTACCAATGAAGCAAGAGCTCTGCTCCTTCTCGCACAGGAAGGCATCATCACTCTGAACGAGGATGCGGGGATCAATGCGACTGTTGAAGATATTACTTCCAACCCGAAGAACATCAGCTTCAAGGAACTGGCACCTGAGCAGCTCGTAAACGCCCTTCCTGATGTGGACGTGGCAGTTATCAACGGAAACTACGCCATCGAGGGCGGCCTCCACGTGAGCCAGGCGCTGGCTGTAGAAGCAAATGACGGCCTTGCAGCTAAGACTTACGGAAATATCATCGCAACTTCACCGGACAAGGAAAAGGACGAAGCGCTGAAGACTCTCGTTGAAGTCCTTCAGAGCGAAGAGATCAGCAAGTTTATAAAGGATACATATGACGGAGCAGTAGTTCCGCTCAACTAAGGAGGCTTAAAGAATGATCGGATTTGAGTATTACAATCCAGCCAGGGTCGTGTTCGGCGAAGACAGCGGGAAGAAGCTCGGGAGCCTGCTCGGGGCTCAGGGCGTGAGATCGCTGCTGCTGGTGTACAGCGGGGATTTTATCCGGACCCTGGGGATCTACGATCTGATCAGGGAAACGGTAGATGACCTGGGCATCGAACTCTGGGAGAACGGCGACGTGGTGCCGAACCCGTCCATCGAACTTGCCAGAGACCTGATACGCCTGGGCAGAGAGAAAAATGTTGATTTCGTACTGGCTGTGGGAGGCGGCAGCGCCATCGATACCGCAAAGGCAGTTGCCATCGGCATACCTTACGCCGGAGATGTGTGGGATTTCTTTGAAAAGGGCATATCGCCGGAGAAGGTGCTGCCGGTGGGCGTGATCGCCACCACCGCAGCCAGCGGTTCGGAAGTTTCAAATGCGGCAATCCTCTCAAACGGGGAGTGGAAGCTGGGATTTGAGGACGACAGGATCATACCGCAGTTTGCGATACTGGATCCGAAGTACACGGCGGGACTTCCGCTTTTCCAGACTTCCGCGGGGATAGCGGACGTGCTGTCACATCTGCTGGAACGGTACTTCTCAGACGAACGGCATTCCGATACCACAGACTATCTGATAGAGGGAGCTGTGAGGGCACTGCTGGTGAATGCGGGCAGACTGATGAAGGATCCCGGTGATCTGAATGCCAGAGGCGAGATCCTCTGGCTGGCCACCGTGGCTCACAACAACTTCCTGGACGCGGGAAGACGCGCCGACTGGGGTTCACACCGCATCGAGCACGAACTGTCCGCCCAGTATGGAATAACCCACGGAGAAGGCATGGCGGTGGTTCTGGTGGCCTGGATACGCTACATGGCTGAGAGAAAGCCATGGAGACCGGCTCTTCTGGCAACCAGGGTTTTCGGCGCCGATGCCTTTGACTACACAGAAACTGAAAGGGCGCTCATACTGGCGGAGAAACTGGAATCGTTCTTCAGGGGACTGGGTCTCAGGACAGGACTTTCCGAGTTTGAAATAGACGACAGTCATTTTAAAGAAATGGCTGAAAGGGCAACTAGAAACGGTAATGTAGGACATTATGAACTACTGGATGCCCGGGCGATACAGGCAATACTCAGAGTTGCACTGGAGTCCGGCGCAAAGGAAATATGAAAGGAGAAATAAAAATGGCAAGAGTAGATCTCAAGCAGCCGGAGGAGCTGACGGGAGAAGCGAGAAAGGCATACGAAGAACTTGAAGCAGCGGGAAAGGTGACCAACATGAAGCTGGTAATGCTGCAGGATTACGGTACATACAGGGCTTTCATGGGCTGGTACGATTCCTGGGCAAGCCTTGAGAAGACTGTTGGCCAGAGGGCTGCAACTATTTTTGCACACTCTGTTTCAACCACCAACGGATGCCTTCTGTGCTCGCTGTTCTTCATCAGCGATCTGAAGGAACTGGGCCTGGATCCGAACAACTTTGAAGTCAGTGAGAATGAAAGACTGCTTCAGCAGCTGGGACAGCAGATCGTAAAGGATCCCACAAAGGTTTCCGACGAGCTGCTGGACGGACTCCGCAAGTTCTACACTGACGAGCAGCTGATAATCATCGTGGGCTTCGCAGCTCAGATGCAGGCAACAAACAACTTCAACTCCGTTCTCGGGGTGGATGTGGACGAGCGTCTCCTTCCGTTAAAGGATCACTTCAAGCCTGCAACCTGGAGGGAGGTTATAGAGTAGGCTTTTATAAGGCTGAGTGCGGGGGTTTTCCGGGAAGAGAACGGAAACGCCGGCGAGGTGCTGTGACATATGGCAACAGATTGAGCGGAGCCCTGCGGGGTTTCGCTTTTTTGAAGTGGATCCGCCCGTCAGGTAATATTCTTTTAAGGTGTTTTCAGACTGCAGTTATTTACCGATGCATGCATATTGAATATAATGAATGTGTTGTTTATTCTTGCAATAGAACATCATTCAGTTTACAATTAAATGATGTTTTGAATAAAAAGGAGAGAGAGTTATTATGAGAAAACCATTAGGTTATTGGGATTATACTGTAGTCTTGACATATATCGGGATGCTGTGTTCGTTCCTGGCGATTCTGTTTTCGATCAATGAGTGGTACTTCAATGCCATCCTGTTTCTGATGATCGCCGGAATCTGCGATATGTTCGACGGAGCTGTGGCAGGCACCAAGGCGAGAACTCCCGATGAGAAGAAGTTCGGCATACAGATTGACTCCCTGAGCGATCTGGTGAGCTTCGGCATCATGCCTGCGGTATTTGTCTATATGATCTCCGGAAGGGTTCTTTTTTACGGCCTGATCGCTGCACTGTTCGCCCTTGCGGCACTGGTGAGACTGGCTTTTTACAACGTGAGCGAAGAGGCCAGACAGCAGCAGACGACGGAGAAGAGGAAGGTGTTTCAGGGACTGCCGGTTACTTCGATAGCCCTGCTTCTCCCTGCAGTTTTCCTTCTCGCCTACGATGAGAGACTTTTCCACGGCACGCTGGTTTACTTCCTGCTGCTCTTATTCACGGGAATCGGTTTCCTGAGTCCGTTTGAACTCAAGAAGCCTGCAGCCAGAGGCAAACTGTGCCTCATTCTCATCGGTGTGGCCGAATTCGTCGCTGTTGTTATCACTGGATGGGGAATCGCGTAATGAAAGAATCCGCTTCTGTACGCTTTTTATACGGTACACTGCCGGGCAGGTTACTGCTTAAACTCTTCACGAGGCCTTTCATATCAGATCTGTCAGCTGTATTTTTGTCCTCCCGGGCGTCGAGGTTTATCATTCCGTCCTTCATAAGGAACAACGGGATCGACATGGACAGATTTGCTGAGCCCGAGGGTGGGTTCAGATCCTTCAACGATTTTTTTACCAGACCTCTCAAACCGGAAAATGAGCCGGTCGCCACTGCGGATTTTATATCTCCCTGCGATGGTCTGCTCACTGTAAAGCAGATCGAGGAGGACAGCATCATAGTGGCGAAAAACAGCAGATACAGCATAAAGACGCTGCTGGAAGATGAGAAACTGGCAAAGGAATTTACCGGGGGCACGGCGCTGATCTTCAGACTCACTCCGAGCCACTATCACAGATATTGTTTCTGCGCAGACGGAAATATCACCGCAAAGCGCAGAATAGACGGAATCCTTCACTGTGTGAGACCTGTTGCGGTGGAAAGTACCGAAGTCTACACCCGCAACAGTCGTGAGTACATCGTCATAGAGAATGAACGTCTGGGCAAGATAGTCCAGATGGAGATCGGAGCTATGCTGGTGGGCCGGATCACCAACCGTCCCGAGGCAGCTCCTCCGAACAGGGCAGAGGCCGGAACGGAGAAGGGCAATTTCGAATACGGCGGATCCACCATCATAGTCCTTCTTGACCATCAGGTGGAGCTCAGCCGCGAGATTCAGGACAGACCGGCGATCTGGGGAGAAATCCCCGTTACCGTGGGAGAACCGGTGCTGTCTCTTTAAAAAATGATATTTTGTCTGGACGACGGGATCCGGGCAGCAGAGATAATCCTGCGGGCTTTATTGCCTCGCAGGATTTTTTCCGGTTCCGGCTGCTTTTGGCAGAGGAAACCCTGAACCTTTACATTGGGTAAAGGTTCTAAGGCGGAATGCAGCCTTCCGGATACGTCATTAACGTTGAAAAGAGAACCTTTCAAGCTGTTTTATCCGCTGCGGAGAAGGTGGGCACACCTGAGTTGTCAACTATTTGTCAGAAAACATGGCCGGGTTTGTCCGGACAAACCTTGAAAAATCAAGCGTTTTACTCGAAATGTTATGACCCGTAACTCACGGATGACCGGCAGTTACGGAAAAAGAGCGTTTGCGACCGATGAATATTACTCGATAAATAGCTTTAAACTACTGATATTCCAACATATATACGAGTTTGTGAAAAATTACACTAAAAATATTTTTTTTGTTGCATTTGACGTAACGTCAAAGTATAATACTTTTATGTTCGGAAGAAGGAACATGATTGTATTATCTTTATCATTGTTATTATCAAGGAGGTAGAATCTATGAGTAATAACGCAGCTACAAACGCTGTAGCAGCTAAGGAAGCTCGTGATAAGTCTTACCGTAAAAAGGGTATCATGATCGCGCTGTTATCCGGCTTCTTATACGGCGGTTACACAGCATTCATGACACAGGGTATGGCAACTGGTGTTTGGGGCGACCTCTACGGCGGCACAGGCATCGCAGCTGGTATGTCTGCTTTCGCAGCAGTTTATACTTTAAGTGCATTAGGCGCAGCAGTAAACGACCTCTGCTCAGGCGTATGGTCCATCATCTACGGTGCTATCATCGGAAGAATCGGTGATGTAGGCCGTACACTGAAGACTAAGCCAGGCAGAATCCTGATCGTTGCTGCTATCATCGGCGGCCCTCTCGCTTCTACAGCTTATGTAATCGGTCTGCAGATGGCTGGTTCCATCATCGTTCCTATCGCAGCATTAAATGCCTGCATCGGCGCTATCATTGGCCGTTTCCTCTATGGCCAGAAGCTTTCTGTAGGCATGGTAGCAGGTATCTTGATCTGCTTAGCAGCAGCTATCCTGATCGGTTCCTCTTCTATGACAGGTGCTGAAATCAACGGCGAAGCTATCCTCGGTATGGTAGCAGCATTCGGCGCAGCTCTCGGCTGGGGTATCGAAGGTGCTGTTGGTGGTTATGCATGCTGCATCGCTGACTATGAGTGCGCTATCATCATCCGTCAGGTAACTTCCGGTCTCGTAAACGGCGTAGTTCTCGTATCCATCCTGTCTGTCATGGGCGGCGACGGCATCGGCAACGGCTTCAAGTGGTTAGGCGCAGCTTTAACAGATACTCCTTCCCTCTGGATGTTCTTCGTTGCTGGTATGTTCGCATCCTTCTCCTTCAAGTTCTGGTACAAGGGTGCTGCTATGTGCGGCGCTGCACTCGGTATGGGCTGCAACGGTACATATGCATTCTGGGGACCTTTCTGGTGCTTCATCGTAATCGGCCTTGGATTTGGTGTTGACGGTTACGCAATCCCATGGCAGGGCTGGGTTGGCGCTGCTGTCATGGTTGGAGGTATCCTCCTGCTCGCTATTTCTCAGGACAAGGCATCAAGGGAGGCGTAAACTATGTTACCTTTAAATATGGCAATCTTAGATGTATTCACTGACGGATCTGTTAACTCCAGAGCTGACGTTCAGGAGAAGCTGAGAGCAAACTACGGAAACTTCAAGGCATTCAAGGATGCTTCCATGGATGACGCTCTCCAGACAGCTATGTCTAACGGTCTGATCGCAGAAGACCACTATGAAGTAGAATCTGACGGTTACGTTAAGATCTGGTACAAGTCCGACAAGGATATGATCGACGTTATCAACAGCTACATCAGATAGTGATGCTTTTTCCGCGGACGAAGCGGAAGGCGGCATCATCATAAGAATATGATCCCGATAAGGATCCGGTTTCCATAAGCCGGATCCTTATTTTTTTATGTCAGAACTATAAATGCGTTTTGCAATTATTGCCACATAAGTGCATAATATAGACAGATTGTATTTGTCGAAACTCTTGGAAAAAGCGAGGTGAAAAGCCGGGCGTTATGGAATTGGATTTAGATAAGATAAAAAGCCGGCAGCCCGGCGTCATAGGAGACGACAAGAGGTTCCGCAGTGCTGTGTGCATAGCGCTTATTCAGCGGGACGGGGGAGGATATGACGTGCTTTTTGAGGTGCGGTCATCAGATATACCTGCACAGCCGGGAGATGTATGTCTGCCGGGAGGCGCCATAGAACCGGGTGAATCTCCACAGGAAGCGGCACTGCGGGAAACTGCGGAGGAGCTGCTCATAGACCCGGAACAGATAGAAATGATCGGTCCGTCGGATGTATTCAGAGCCGGGAGTGTGGTATCCTATCCGTTTGTTGCAGTGATCCGGGAGTACGAAGGAACTTTCAGCAACCGGGAGGTTGCGGAGATATTCAGGGTGCCCCTGGAATTTTTTGTGGAAAATCAGCCGGAGGCTTTCAGCATTCCTTATGAACCGAGATTCGGGGATGATTTCCCCTTTGACAGGATTCAGGGAGGAAGAGAGTACGGCTGGCGCAAGTCAGAACAGATAACACTGTTCTATCAGTTTGAGAAATATACCATTTGGGGGCTCACTGCAGAGGTGATGCACTCATTTGCCGGAATAATAACGGATGAATGAAAATGAGACGCGGGAATCTCTCAGGCCGGGAGAATCCTGAACATTTATTACAGAGGGGAAGGAGGGGTCGAAATGCTGAAAAACATGAATAACAGAAACAAGAGCTTTCTGATAGTGATCGTTTCACTTGCGGCAGCATTGGGCTGTTCGATCATAAGCATGTATACGTCGACCCGATTCTTCAGTTTCCTGATGAGCTATATAATCATCGGGCTGTTCATAGCCTGGGGTATTTCCACCACACGCAAGGTGGTTCAGGCGCAGGCCCGGGGTTACCTTATCGGAATTGTGCTGATGATTATTTTGTGGCTGTCCCTGAGAACTTTGAAACTCTATGTGGTTCCGGATCCGGACATCAACCGGCAGCTGTGGTATATGTTCTACATTCCGGTCATATTCATTCCGGTTCAGGGACTGCTGCTTTGTCATACTCTGGGAAAGCCGCCTCATTACAAAACACCTATGTATCTTCAGCTGCTGTATGTTCCTTCGATCGCGCTTTCGCTGTTTGTGCTGGCGAACGACATACACCAGGACGTATTCCGGTTTCCGGAAAATGCGGAGGTGTGGACAGATTCGGATTTTGTATATGAATGGGGCTCACATCTGGTCACCATCTGGTCCTTTGGCTGCGGCATGCTGACTAT
Source organism: Clostridia bacterium (assembly GCA_024684465.1). Classification (GTDB taxonomy): domain Bacteria; phylum Bacillota; class Clostridia; order Peptostreptococcales; family Anaerovoracaceae; genus JAIKWW01. Next base: position 8,151 of record JAIKWW010000129.1, read on the forward strand.
TATTGCCCTGGTGAGGAACTGCAGATTGCCAAACGTGCGTCTGAGGGGCATGCTGCCTACATTGCCTGTGGCGGGAGCGCTGATCTACGACATGGCATACATGTCCAGAGTTAACTGGGTGGTGGAAGATATGAATGATTTCACCATAGTGATGTGCCTGTGCATTGGCGCCAGTTATGAGATCTGTATGCAGATAGGGCTGATCCAGACAAACAAGATGCATATGAGCCTCTTTAGGGCTTCGGAGGGACTGTCGGCTCAGATTACCGATCTGGATTACAATATCAGATACATTTCAAAGAACGCCAAACCGCTGGACAGAGACATGATGATCGCCGCGGAGGGGGCGTCTGTTCTCATGGAAAACGGAGTGCGGCTCACGAACATTTCTGTGGGGGGAGGGCATTTCATATGGACGGAGGATCTGTCTGAACCCATCGCGCTGAACAGGAAGCTTGAGGAACAGCAGGAGGAACTCAGGGAACGCAATGCGCTCCTTCAGTATGAATATGAACAGGAAGAACAGCATAAGACTGTAATAGAACAGAACAGGCTGTACGATCTTCTACAGAGCATGACACAGCGTCAGATGGATCGGATCGACAGACTTACAAGAGAGTACGAGCTGGCAGAGAATCCGGAAACCAGAAGGGCGATCCTGTCCCGGATCGTGGTTCTGGGCAGCTATATAAAGCGGAGAAAAGATTTTATCCTGTCGGTGGACACGGCATCGGAGATCCCGGAAGGCAGGCTTTCCAGTGCTTTTCACGAGTCCTTCTACGCCCTTGGCAGGATGAACGTGAAGGGCGGCTATATTGTGCGGACTGACAGGGATGTACTTCCCGGGGAAATTGCCATTACTGCCTATGATTTCTTTGAAGACGTGACGGAACTGCTTCTGGATACGATGCAACACATCAGTGTGAGGATCTGTGTGGTAAGGGGAACTCTGAGAGAGAGCATCTTCGCAGACGGGCAGGCGTCTGCCATGGGTATGGTGGCTCTGAGACAGAAGTATCCACGGGTCAGAGTGACACGGGAGCAGGACACTGAGGTGGAATATGTTCTTCCGCTGGAAGGCGGTGAATTGAAATGACGGAAATGGCAATTGACAGGACTTTTTACGGAAGTGTCATCGCGCTGCTTTTTCTTGCTGTTCTTATGCAGCTGACGCTCTGTATCTACATGTTCAGCAACGGCCGCAGGCTGAGGGCTGTATTGCCTGATTGCGTCATTTTCACAGGAGCGCTTATGCTGATGTCGGAAATGAGCAATGACATATATGATAGTATATCGGGGATCGGCGCCGGGAAGGGCAGCTCCCCATGGGGGCTGGTCATCGCGGGGATAGTGACCCTGATGGTCTACAGCGGTTCGAGGATACTCTACGAACGGTCGGGGAAGAGACGTTCTCTGAACTCCGGCGTCGTGAGATATGCCCTGGACAGGATCGCCCCAGGAATATGCTTTGCGGATCACACAGGCAGGATCATCATGATAAATCGCAACATGGTGGATCTGATGCTGGTGCTCATGAACGGGTATCCCCAGCTGATCTCCGAAGTCCTGGAGGCACTCGAAAATCCCGGTGCTGATACCGGAGTGAGACGGATCGCCGGGAGAACCGATACGTATCGGTTTCCTGACGGCATCGTGTGGAAATTCAAGAAATATCCTCTCACAGATCCGGAGCTCAGAGGGTATATCCAGATCATGGCGGAGGATGTGACGGACATCTACGATGCCAATGAAAAACTTCTGAAAAATACAGAGAAACTCAAGGCTGCAAATGAGAGCCTCCGTGAAATGTACGATATGCTGGCTGACCGCATAAGGGACCGGGAGACTGTGAACCTGAAGATGAGCATACATGACAATCTGGGTAACAGTCTGCTGGCGCTGTCGGGCATTCTGGCCGGAACTGCGGAGGGTGATGAAGAAAAAGAGATCAGGATCCTCAAGAATGCGGTGAGCTATTTTTCCAATGACCGGTCAGATCAGCCTGCTGACATGAAGGCTGTGGTGAGTCGTGCGGAGAAGATAAATGTAAAAGTCCTGACAGAGGGCGAGTTTCCTGAGGACGGAGAGACGGAGAAACTGATCGCTGCAGCTGCGGCGGAATGTGTAACCAACTGCGTAAGACATGCGGGAGGAAGTCAGGTGACGGTCAGCAGTACTGCTGATGCGGATTATTATACGATACGTATAACAAATAACGGTTCAGTGCCTGAAGGCAAAGTTGCTGAGGGCGGCGGACTTTCTTCGCTGCGCAGGCGGGCGGAATCAGCGGGGGCGACCATGGAGATAGAGAGCAAACCTGAATTTGCGCTGGTTCTCAGGGTTCGCAGAAAGGAGAGGGCAAATTGATCAATACTATTATCGTGGAAGACAACACATATATGCAGCGGCATTTTGCAAACATGATCTCAGAGGATCCCCGCTTTTATATCGTGGGAGTTTACCGCGATGCCTTTGAAGCTGAATCCGTATGCGGATCTGTCAATGTGGATCTGGTGCTGATGGACGTACAGACTCTTCACAATCATTCCGGACTGGCTGCGGGCAAGAGGATAAAGGAGAAGTACAGGAAGACCAGAGTTATGATCATGACGTCTCTGGTGGATCCGGATGTGCTGGAGAAGGCGAAGGACGGAGCTGCAGACAGTCTGTGGTACAAGGATCACGGAGATGCGGATATAATGGATGTCATAGAACGGACGCTGGCCGGTGAGCACGTATTCCCCGATGAGTCTCCAAATGTGGAGTTGAACGACATGCTGACAGCGGATCTTTCAAAAAAACAGCTGGCTATACTCAGGAGGTTCGTGCAGGGCTACACCTACGATGAGATCGCGGAGGAGCTGCAGCTCAGCAGAAACGGCGTGCGCTGGAATCTCGATCAGATTGTGGAAAAAGGCGGTTTTGCCAATAAACATGAGCTTCTGGCGGCAGTTATCGAAAACAAGCTGATCGTCACTACGCTGAAAGAATGAGAAATGAATCGGAATGAGTTTTGGAGGGACTGAGATGGGTTTATCTGTTTCAAAAAAGACAACTGCATTGGGAATGATCGTGACGCTGCTGGTCTGTTGCCTTACGGGCTGCGGAGCTGCGGGAACTGCAGGCGGTTCGGCAGGTGCAGAAGAGATTGCCGGCAGTCAGGAAGTCTGGGGAAATCTGTCTGTGCTGGTGCCGGAGGATATGTATCTCACCGGGGGCAGTGTCACGGATGAGGAGGATCCTGATGCTCTCTGGATCCAGGATAAGAATGATCAGTTTAAGTACTACATAGTATCGGTGGTGACAGAGGAACAACTGGAAAAAGACGTAAAGCAGTCTATGGCGATCAATTCAGGCGAGACTCCCGAGCCTCTTGATCTGGATGGCCACAAGTGGCAGGGGATGACCTATACTTTCAATGACAAACCGGGATTTCAGGTCGGTGCTGAGATTGACGGTATCGTCTATGAGGTCAGCGGCTACGGATACGATCTGGAGGATGAACGCACCCGGGCGGTGCTCGCTTCGCTGAAGAAGGCTGCGTGAGACACGGATAAGTGATTTTGATAATTGGGAAAACCGGCACGGCAGTGCCGGTTTTTATGTTGCGATTGTTCTTGTGATCATTATTATTATTATCTGAAATAGGCCGATAAATAATTAGGAGTTGTATATTTATCGGAGTTCTGTAATGAAAAAAGAACAGATGGGACATTATTACAATTTTATAGTTTTTGTGGTTGTCTGCGCGTATTTCGTGACAGTGTTCATTCAGCATTCGATAGAGCCGGATACAGGTTTTACTGAGGGTCAGACTTTGCTGGATATCCAGAATGAATGGCTTGATGAAGAGGGCAGCCCTGCAGATCTGAACGAACTGGCGAAGCTGCCGGATTCTGACGGTGACGGCCGCATTTCAATATATTATGATCTCCCGGAGGTACTTGAGGAGGATAAGAACGTGATGTTCCTAGGATCAAATGTCTTCGTGGAGGGTTTTGTGGTGCTCCAAAACGGCACTGAAGTCAGCAATCTGGGCTACTGGCAGGAATCGGTGGTCTCTTCGGTGGGCAAGAGTTATGGGTCAGCTTTCTGCAATTTTGACATAAAACGCGTTTTTTCCGGCATGAGAGTTAAACTCAGTGCGGATCTCATATACGCGGACAGCGGCAAGCTGGACAATGTGATGTTGGGAAAGAGGGGCGTATACATAGCTGAATTTATAGCCGATCATGCACTTGTGTTTATCCTCAGTGTGGTGACGATAATTATCGGCATGGTACTCATGCTGCTCGCACTTGCCAGCTTGTCCGACAAACGCCTTCGCATGAGTCTGTTCTCATTTGTGATGTGCGCATTGTTCATAGGTATCTGGGGAATCAGCGAGACTCATGTAATCCAGCTTCTGGCGGGAAATGCAAGTCTGTGGCGGATCACGGACTATCTGGTGCTGATAGTTTTGCCGTATATGCTGATTACTGCAGTAAATGGTGTTCTCCGGGAAATGCGGAGAATCTACAACGATATTGCTATAATTATGTTCGTTTCGGAGGTCGTTCTGGTAACTGCCGGCTGGATCTGCTTCGGATTGGATTTCCACGACTTCAAACCGTTTATTCATTTCATGATGCTGGCGGCAGCAGCCATTATTGCATTTATGACGATCATGGACCTGAAAAACCGGAAAGAGGATGATGAACTGAATAATTCCAGATACAACATGCTGGTCTTTTCTGAAGTGATGTTCATCCTTTGCGGCATTGTGGATCTGATCCGTCATTACAGTGCTGCATTTGAGTCAGATGATGCCCTGCTCATTCTGAGAATCGGATTTCTGATATTCGAACTGGCGATGTTCTACCGCTATGTGATAATGTTCAGGGACAGTACAAGGCAGATGACAGAACTGGATGTCTTTCACAAGCTGGCATTTGTGGATGGCCTGACCGGACTGGGAAACCGGAACGCCTTCCTGAAGAAGGAAGAGGAACTGAGCGAAAGGCTCAGAAACGAGCCGGATCTTACAGTTGTGGCATGTTCGCTGGACATGGATTATCTGAAGCGTCTGAATGATAATTACGGCCACGCTGTGGGGGACAAGTACCTGAAAGCGGCTGCGGCTGCCATTCAGAGGGGATTCGGTCCGAATAACCGGGTTTTCCGCTGCGGCGGAGATGAGTTCGGAGTGTTCGTCTGCGGTAAGGATGCGGAGCTCCGGGTTCTGGATTGTCTGGAGAATATGATGGAGGATATCGAGGAGTTCAACCAGGATAAAAAGGAATACCCGGAACCTCTGTCCATTTCTTACGGATACGCCAGAGTTGAGGGCGCCACTGCCAATCTGGAAAAGTGTGAAGCGAGAGCTGATTCCATGATGTACGATATGAAGCGCAGCAGAAAAGCCATGCGGGATTGAAAATATGCAGGCAAATGATAAATAGCTATATTTTTAACGGATATTATTATAAAATGATTAGTATGACTTTTTTATCAAGAATAAAGGGATAACATGACAACTAACGAATTGGATAATATTGTTAAAAAGTTAATAGAGGCGATGCCTAACGGTCTTGCAGTGTACACGGAGCGGAACGGTCAAGCGGAAGCGGTAATGGTGTCAGACGGGCTCTGCAGCCATCTGGGTATGGGCAGAGAAGAAGCGTTGGAATTCCTGAACAGGAGACTCTTCAAGCAGGTACATCCGGATTATCTGGAGGGGCTCAATGGGATGATCCAGTACTTCCTGACGGGAAAAGAGGCGGAACAGACCCCGTTTGAAAATGTTCTGCAGGTGCGTCTCGGCGATGATACTGAGTACTCGAGAGTCCTTGTCCGGGAGAACGTCATGACAGTAAATGGTATTCACCTGGCAATGGTGAATTTTGAGATCCTCACGAAAGATCCCGGAATAATGACAGAGGACAGCGTTAATACCATGAAGGAGCTCTACGACGCGCTGACGGGGCTGTCAAACATGACACGTTTCCTCAAGATTTCCGGAAGAAAGCGCCAGGAAATGCTGGAGGATGGATACGACGGATGCGTTGTCTATTTTGACATGAACGGGATGAAGGCCTTCAACAGCAAGTACGGAACCCGTGAAGGGGACAAACTCCTGAAGATATTCGCCAATGTCCTTCGCAGTCATTTTTCCAATGAATGTGCGGCCCGCCTGGGAGAGGATCACTTCGCAGCAATAGGCCGAAGTGATACCATGGAAAATGAGATCCGCTGGATTCTGGCAGAGATGGCAAATGCCAACGATGGGAAGACACTGCCGGTGAAGGCCGGGATTTACCAGTTCGGAAGCGATCCGGAAATCAATTCACCTATCGATGCCCTGGACAGAGCAAAGATTGCCTGCGACAGAGGCAAATCCACATACGGTTCGATAATGACCTGGTATGACAGGGAGATGAGCGAGAACTACATGCTGCAGAATTATCTTCTTGAACACCTCGATCAGGCTCTGGAGAAAGAGTGGATCCAGGTTTTCGTGCAGCCTGTGGTCAGAGTTTTATCCGGGTGTCTGTGCGGCATGGAAGCGCTGGTACGATGGATGGATCCGGAGCACGGACTGATACCGCCGTCCGATTTTATCCCCGTACTGGAAAAGAACGGACAGTCCTATAAACTGGACACCTACGTGGTAAAAAAGGTCGCTGCATTTCTTGGGAGCCAGTTAAAAAAAGACCTGAACACGCCGGTAGTCCCTATTTCCGTAAACTTCTCCAGATCTGATTTTGAATCAGTGGACCCGGTGGAAGTAGTGGTAAATGCTCTGGATGAGAACAATGTCAGAAGAAACCTCATCAACGTGGAGATTACGGAAACCGCTCTGATGAAGGACGCAGAGGAGATGAAGAATGCCATTGAACGTTTCCACCAGGAGGGAATGGAAGTCTGGATGGATGACTATGGCAGCGGCTATTCTTCTCTGAACGTCCTCAAGGATTTCGATTTTGACGAGATCAAGATAGACATGGCATTCCTCAGGGAACTGAACGAAAAATCCATGTCCATCGTCACTTCCACAGTGCAGATGGCCAAGAGTCTGGGCATTCACACCCTCGCAGAGGGCGTTGAGACCGAGGAGCAGCTGGAGTTTCTGAAGAGCATAGGCTGTGAGAAGATACAGGGTTACTACTACGGAAGGCCGATTCCCATCAGCGAGGCCGTTGAACATTTCAACAACAATGACCTGGAAATAGAGACCCGGGAGATGGCCGGCTTTTACAACAGGGCCGGTCTTGCAGACGTGGTTTCCGACAGGCCGGTTGCACTATTTTTTGATGACGGCAGTGAATTCCGCAGTCTCTTTGAAAATGAGCCTTACAGACAGATGCTGAGAAAGATGGAACTCACCGGGGAAAATGCCATAGAAAAGAGCATGAATACTGTGACATCTCCACTGGGACGCAGGTTCAGGGATCTGGCAGACCAGGCGGAATCCAGCGGAATCGAGGAAAAGATGATATTTGTCGTAAATGACAAGTACACCAGGTTTTCTTTCCAGTCGATCTCCAGATGCCGCAGGGGAAATATGCTCTTCGCCAGGATGGATAACGCTGTTGTGGGGGCTGAGTATGAACAGACCTCCATGTTGGATGCTGTCCTGAGAAATATCTATACGATCTATGACAGTGTGTATATTCTCGATTTCGAAAATGACAAGAGAACTGTTGTGCTGAGCAATCTTCCTGCGGAACGAAGCGGCGATCAGATAACCGGCATCAGAGAATTTTACAACAATTACGGCTCTGTACGCAGCATATTCCCGGATGACATCGACCGCATCAGACGGTTCCAGGACATAGATTCACTGAGAGAAAGACTCCTCAATTCAAGCACCGGGTTTGTGTCCGACGTGTTCAGAGTCAGACAGTCGGACGGGGCTTACAAGTGGACGGAGTTCCTGGTGATCCTGCTGCCGGATTCCGGCGGAAACAGGCTCATGATCAGCATAAGACCTGCGGAGTACCAGACACCTGTGGAACAATTGTATAAACAGGATCAGGTCAGCAGTTCAACATCTGAAAACAGTCAGGATCAGATCCGGCTGTGGGAGACTCTGATGAAGGGGTCGGATATAAAATTTTTCTGGAAGGACCGGGAACAGAGATTTGCCGGAGGCAACAGATCCTTTATGGACTTTTGCGGTTTTAAAGGAGAAGATGACTTCGTGGGCCTGAGGGATGAAGAACTCGGATGGCATAAGGAGAGCTCGGAGTTCAGGGAATGTGAGTCCAGAGTTCTGGAAAGAGGCGAGAGCTTTTTTGACATCCAGATGCAGAATGTTACCCGGGGCGTGCTCAGCAAGATCGCAGTATCGGAGTTCCCTGTCTATGCCAACGGCCGGATAAGCGGCCTTCTGGGATATTTCCGCGATGGGACAACAGACCTGGATCCGACGATATATGGCAACAGAAAAGCGATCGTGGATTCTGTGACAGGTCTCATGAATATCAGAGGACTGATGGTAGCTCTCATTGAGCTGGACGACAATATGACACTCAATGACGAGCAGTATTTTCTGGTAATACTGGATGTCCCTGCTTTTGGAGATATTCATTTTGAACACGGAGACAAGGCTGCGAGGGCTCTGATCAGAAAGGTGTCCAGAAAAGTGGTTGCCACTTTTGAAAGAAATGCGGCTATTGCCAGGACCAGGGGTTCCCGTTTTGTTATTGCGCTTACTGAGATGAAGCGGGATAAAGTCTATGAAATGGTCAAGCAGTGCGCATCAGACATCAGAACTATCCGGAGGGTAAACGGAATCGAGTGCGACCTGAAGGTGGATTACGGCATCGCGGTCAGCTCTGAGGCGGACAGTGTCCAGGCGGTGGTAACTCTGGCGGATAACCGGCTGGAGATGAGCCGTCAGGACAATAACGCCGAGATCGGTGTGGATTCATCAGAAATCGCAGATTTCTTCAGGAACAAGGAGCAGACCACACCGCTGGATTCCTTCAGGGATATTCCTATCCCGTATGTGATAGCTCAGCCTGTCATGAACGAAGATGAAACGGAAATGATAGATCTGATCCTCCTGTTTGCCAATAACAAGTTCTGTGAGGTCTCGGGTGTGGATCTGAGTGAAATGCTGGGGAGACGATACGTGGAAACATTCCCGGAAGCATCAGCGAAATGGCTGTCTATGGGCTACAGGGCTGCCAGAGGCGAATGGATCAGCGGAAATGATTACAGTTACACGCTGAAGCACTGGACCAGTTTCATAATGTCGCCATCCTCGATGCCGGGACGTTTCATCATAATGTTCACCAGCCTGGAGGATGACATGAGGGAAAATGACATCCTCAGAGAGAATATGGAAACTGACAGAACTGTGATCGAAGCTGCAAAAGTTCTGAGTGGAGGCCTCTCCTACAGATCTTCGGTGGAAACAGTCCTGGAAATGGTCGGAAAGCGGATAAGCGCAGACCGTCTGTATATTTTTGAAGCTGACGGATGGACTATTTCCAGCACTTTTGAATGGACTGCTCCGGGAGTGCCGGGAGGCGTGCGCAATCATCAGAGAGATGACTACCGGCTGATGATGCCCCTTGAAGAAATAATCCGCAAAGAATCCAGCATCGTGTGCCTGGACGTGGAGAGCATTCGTTATTCCAATTCGTTTATATATAATTTCTTCAAGGAAGCCGGTATCAGGAATTATATCCTGACCCCGCTGTATGAGGGTAAAAAGCTCATAGGATACCTGGGAGCGGACAATTTCAATGCTGACAATCTGACAGAGGTTAGGAGACTGATGGAAACCGTATCGTTTTTCATCTCTTCAAAGATATTGACAAACCGGCTTCTGGAGCGTCTGGACCGGGTGGGCAATCATGATGAACTCACGGGAGTAGGCAACAGAAATGCCATGAATATCCTGCTGGATGAGATCACCTCTGTAAAAGACAAATCATCCGTGGGAGTGATATATGCAGACCTGAACGGCTTAAAGGAAGTGAACGATTCCCGCGGACATGCTGCAGGTGACAGGATGCTCAGGGAAGCCACGGAGATCCTTCACAGCTTCTGCAGGACCAAGAATATATTCAGGGTAGGCGGCGACGAGTTTGTGGTGCTGATGCCGGATATAACAAGGGATAGTTTTGCCCAGATCCGCAGCCGGATGATCGAACATCTGGGGGAAGCTTCGGACTCGATGCTGGCACTGGGTTTTGACTGGTGTGAGAATTCCTCACGCCTTGAAATTGCCATGAAGAGGGCGGATCAGAAAATGTATTACGACAAACAGGAGTATTACAAAAAACATGATCGCAGAAACAGCTCGCGAAGAGACTGAGAACCGGGGGTATTATGGATGACAGAAACCGGAAGGGCAGGGACTACGCAGCGTTCTATACCGGGATCACTGCAGGTATAAGAAAAAGAAAAAACGGCGCACGGCTTCTGAAGTCAGTAAATGACATACTGCGTGGGATCATGGTAGTTCTGTACCCGATGACACTCTGCATGATCGCAGCTGTATGTTATCGTGAAGGCCTGAGCATTCGCGGCGGGGTGCTGACCGTCATGCCGTTTGTTGCCGTACCTGGGATCAGCTTTGTGGTACTGACGCTTATCCGCAGCTGTATAAACCGGAGGCGGCCCTACGAGCAGTATGACATAAAACCGCTGATCCCCAGAGAAAAGGCCGGCCGTTCGATGCCAAGCAGACACGTGTTTTCATCGGTCATGATCGCCATGTGTGTACTTCGTCTGAGTGTGCCGCTGGGTATAGCAGTGCTGATGATGGCCGCGGCGTCGGCGGTGGTCCGGGTCCTGGCGGGGATTCATTTTCCCGGGGACGTGGCAGCCGGTTTTGCCGCAGGCGTGTTATCGGGATGCCTGCTTTTCCTCTTCTGATGGGGGAGCGGGACATTACTGCCTGAAGAATATATTGATAAAAATTTTGGATTTTAACGGGTACGGAAAAGTACCCGTATTTTCTTTTTTGGTATATCTTATTTCAGGAAATGTTATAATGGTAAGCATAGGAATTATTGTTGAATGAACCCTTTTCAGGAGGTGTTGTGCAATGAAATTTGTATGTAAAGTCTGCGGCTACGTTTTTGAAGGAGACAAGGCGCCTGAGCAGTGTCCGAAGTGCAAGCAGATGAATGTCTTTGTGCCGATGCAGGAAAAGAAGTCCGGAAATCCGTACGCAGGAACCAAAACGGAGCAGAATCTGCTGGAGGCTTTTGCAGGTGAGTCACAGGCCAGGAACAAGTACACTTACTTTGCTGAAGTTGCAAAGAATGCGGGCTATGAGCAGATGGCCGCTCTGTTCCTGAAGACTGCCGAGAATGAGAAGGCGCATGCACAGCTCTGGTTCACGGAACTGGGACTGCTGGGAGATACTGCTGAAAATCTTGAGGCGGCTGCTGACGGCGAAAATCACGAGTGGACAGATATGTACGTTCGCATGGCGAAGGAAGCTGAAGAAGAAGGTTTCCCTGAGCTGGCTGCAAAGTTCAGGGCTGTGGGTGAGATCGAAAAACATCACGAGGAAAGATACAGAAAGCTCCTGCAGAACCTGAAGGACAGTGAAGTGTTCAGAAAGAGCGAAGTGAAGGTCTGGGAGTGCCGTAACTGCGGACATATCGTCGTGGGAACGGAGGCTCCGGAAGTCTGTCCTGTGTGCCTGTATTCACAGTCTTATTTTGAGATCCACGAGGAAAATTATTAGAAGTGAGCCGGACAGTGCTGTGACGGTCTGAATCTGCTGCAGGATCCGGTTAGTGGGAAAAATTTATATTATTCGTCTGATAAAAGTACCCGCTGTCGCGGATGAACCGCGGACATTGTGTCCGGTTCGTGATCCGGCAGCGGGCGTTTTGATTTTTGTTATTCTCTGCAGCATTTAGTGATCCAGTTGATGAGGTTGGCTGTGCCGGTACCGCTGCGCTCGGCAGTTGTGTGTTTTATGCCCCAGACGGCGGTCAGTTTCACATCGGTTCCGTAGGATGCGAGAGCTGCGGCGAGGTTGGCTTCGGTGCAGAGCGACGTTTCGGTCTGCCAGAGTCCGGAGTTGATCCGGAAGTGACGGGCGACCTTTGAAGTGTTGTAGCCGTCCCTGGACGGAAGCAGGAAGTAAAGCGGGGACAGGGCGTTGAGGATGTTCTCGTCCTTTATGACTTTTCCGGTATTCGCTTCGGAGGCGGCGAGCATCCTGACAGCAGGTTTGCAGGCCATGGTGAAGTCCGCGATTGAGGAGATGGTTGCCTTGTTGCCGGCGGCGTCGAAAGTCACCCACTCCCTGTCAGAGTTGAGAGCTCTGATGTATTCAGATGCTGATCTGAATGTCCCCGAAATGGGATGCCTCAGGCTTCCTCCGGAAGCTTTATAAGGAAAAACTGTGTCAGACAGGAATCTGTTCAGGGACTTCTCGATAATGGAGAGAATATAGTCATAGTAGGATCCTGACTGGAATCTGCCATCCTCTGACTGACTGAGGGTCAGCTTGTCTCCGTCTTCATCAGTAAGGCCCAGTTTATTTATATATTCAGCATAGGCTGCAGCCATATTCGCGGACATCTGCCGGTTTTCTTCCGAAAGACCGGTGCGGGTGTTGCCCATCATCCATTCATAGGACTCGTCTGCCATTTCGGGCGACGGGGAAGGACACCATGCCTGAACGCCGAAAACCGAGTCGCTGACGCCCTCGATCGCACCGATTTTTTTAAGCTTTTCCCCGTAGAGCGGACTGTCTCCCGTAACTCCCAGCAGCACGGCTCCGGCACCGCCTTCAGCCATGCCTGTGCAGAAGATCCTGCTCATGTCCCCCGGGATCAGCTCATCGTTCAGCTTCATGTAGCGTATGGCTGCCTTGAAATCCGTGATGTCCGCCAGATCGTCATCCTCCTTGCCGCGGCATCCTGCATACGCGTAGATGAAGCCCGCTTCTGTATAGACTGCGGCCTCCCTGGTGTATTCGGTGAGCGGCATCCTGGAAGCGTAGCCCTGATTTCCCACCGGAAAGACAACGGGCGCATCCGATGCGCTGAAACGGTCCGGCTGGGAAAAATAATCTATGGTGCAGGTGTAGGTACCGTCGCCGTTGGGCTCTGCAGACATGTAGCGGCCCGGAACGAAGACGGCGAGTTCCTGACATCCCTCCGCTGAGGAAAGTTCACAGTATCTGAGGCCCAGCTGGTAGAAAACGTCATCGTCTTCGTTGTACCGCCACTGGGAGTCCTGTATCCTCGGGAGCGAGGTGACAGGCACAGTCTCCTCTGAGAGATCAGAAGCATGTATTCTGTCACAGCCTGAGAGCATAAAAACCGCCAGAAACAGTACGGCTGCCATCATCAGTTTAGATCTCATAGGAACCTCCCAAAACTGCAGCTGCCGGCCCGGCAGTAAAACAGTCCGCGTCGGCAGTAACGATATCTCATATATATTATATCGGCAGCAGGACACTGTTCGTTAAGCGCAGCAGGGAGGGCCGCGGGAAACTGATACGGCGTGAACCGTTGAAAAACAGGACTTTTACAGATGTTTCCTGCAGAAAAATCTGAAAACGGACTTGAGCGCCGCTTTCGCCGGTGGTAAAATGTATAATCTGACTCCGGAGAACGGCTGTAACCGGCAGCCCTGCAGCTGCGGAGATCACAATATCAGCTATACCCATTCACACAGGGAGGATATATATGCAGACAAATATGACAACCGGCCGCCCCCTGACGGTGATACTCAGATTTCTGCTGCCCATGTTCATAGGAAACGTGTTCCAGCAGCTTTACAACATGGCGGATACCATAATCGTGGGCCGTTTCGTGGGCCAGGGCGCACTGGCAGCCGTGGGCTCCACCGGAAATATCATGTTTCTGGTGATCGGTTCCTCCATCGGCATCAGCGCAGGCTTCACGGTACTCACCGCCCAGCGGTACGGAGCGGACGACAAGAAGGGCATGAGACAGAGCGTATCCAACGCCATAATCCTGGCGGTTATTGCAGTGGCAGTCTTTACCGGGATCTTTCTGGCCGGCATGGAATCGATACTCAGGATAATGAACACACCGGATGACATCTTTGAGGATGCCTATACCTACATCTCCATAATCTGCGGAGGCCTTGCAGTGACGGTGTTCAACAACATGTTTTCAGCCTTTCTCAGAGCCGTCGGGAACAGCAAAGTTCCCCTTTTCTTCCTGGTATTTTCAGCCTGCCTGAACATCGTACTGGACCTTGTCCTGATCATAGAAGCAGGAATGGGAGTTGCCGGCGCGGCGTACGCAACCGTGATATCCCAGTTCTTTTCAGCAGTCTTCTGCTGGATCTACATCGCAAAAAAAGTGCCGGATCTGATACCCCGCAGGGAAAACTGGCGCCTCAACACAAACTTCGCAAAGAAGCAGCTGATAGTCGGCATTCCGATGATGCTCCAGTTTGCTATCACGGCCTCCGGCACCATGGTTATGCAGGCTGCTATCAACCTTTTCGGATCTACGGTAATAGCTTCCTACACGGCGGCCAGCAAATTCCAGATGCTCATAACACAGGGAATGCTCTCCATGGGCCAGACCATGGCCACGTACACCGGCCAGAACTTCGGCAGAGGGGACCTGGGACGTATCCGCGCCGGAGTCAGGGCAGCAGTTTTGACAATGATCGGCTACTCGCTTATATGCGCATTATTTACAGTGCTGCTGATGCGGCCTGCCATGGGTCTCTTCTTCAGCGGTGACACGGATCTGGATGTTCTCATGCCTTATGCGAAGGTGTATCTGTACATCTGCGCGGCATTTTACATCCCGCTCTCGTTCATATTCATATTCAGAAATACCATGCAGGGGTGCGGTTACGGACTCATGCCTATGATGGGAGGTGTTGTGGAGCTCGGATCCAGAGTTGCCATGGCACTGGCTGCGATGAAGCTGACGAATTACACCCTGGCAGTGTCCTGCGATGCATCAGCCTGGTTC
>JAIKWW010000142.1 GCA_024684465.1 Clostridia bacterium
ATGAGCTCATGTCTGAATTCAAGAAATCAGGCATTGCAAAACTCGATTTAAAGGACGGGGATTTCAGCATCAGGCTTGAAATGCCGGAACAGAAGACAGTTAACGCTGTACAGCTCAGTGCTGCTCCACAGATTATGAACGTACCGGAAGCAGCTGCACCGGCTATGTCTGAAAAGCCGGCGGCCGCAGCTCCTGAAGGCGAATTTATAAAATCACCGATCGTAGGCACTTTCTATGCGGCTCCGGGCGAGGGGATGGATCCTTATGTCAGAGTCGGAAAGACTGTTAAGAAGGGCGATACTGTCTGCATCATCGAGGCTATGAAGATGATGAACGAGATAGCTGCGCCATATGATTGCGTTATTGAGGAAGTATTAAAGGAAAATGAGGAAGCTGCAGGTTTTGACGATCTGCTCTTCAGAATCAGAGGTCTGTAGATTATGTTCAAGCGAATACTGATAGCTAACCGTGGTGAAATTGCGGTGAGGATCATCCGTACATGCATTGAAATGGATCTGGAGACTGTCGCTGTTTACTCAACGGCGGATAAAGATGCTCTTCATGTGCAGATCGCGATGGATTCTATATGCATCGGACCACCAAAGGCTTCAGAAAGTTATCTCAATATGGATGCCATCATTGCGGCGGCCAAGGCCACAGGATGTGATGCCATCCATCCCGGTTATGGTTTTTTAAGCGAAAATGCTGATTTTGCCGATCTTTGCAGGGAAAACGGAATCGAGTTCATCGGACCTTCCGGAGATGTAATCCGGAAGCTGGGGGACAAGTCCGCAGCCCGCAGTCTTATGATCCGGGCGGGTGTACCCGTTGTTCCGGGGTCTGACGGTGCACTGGAGTCTGCCGAAGCCGGAAAAGCCCTGGCTGACGAGATCGGTTATCCTGTGCTTATAAAGGCCAGTGCAGGCGGCGGTGGCAGAGGCATGCGCCGGGTCTTTGAGCCGGAAGATTTTGAAAGACTTTATCATGAAGCGGAGTCAGAGGCGGTGGCAAACTTCGGAAACGGTGAGCTATATCTGGAAAAACTCATCCTTTCTCCCAAGCACATTGAATTTCAGATACTTGCCGACAAAAAGGGCAATATCATCCATCTGGGTGAGCGTGACTGTTCGATTCAGCGCCGGAATCAGAAGCTGATCGAGGAGACTCCGTCTAAGGCTCTCACCGCAGACCTCCGGAAGAGGATGGGCGAAGCAGCTATAAAAGCAGCAAAAGCCGGAAATTACACTAATGCGGGAACGGTGGAATTCGTTCTGGACAAGAACAATCAGTTCTATTTTATCGAGATGAATACACGTGTGCAGGTGGAACATCCTATTACAGAGATGGTTACCGGAGTGGATATCATCAGGGAGCAGATCCGTATAGCTTCAGGGATGTCACTGGATCTTTCCCAGAGGGAAGTTAAGATCAAAGGCCATGCAATTGAATGCAGGATCAATGCTGAAGATATCATGAATAATTTCAGACCTTCTCCGGGAAGGATAAACTTTCTGCATCTTCCGGGAGGCAGAGGTGTGCGAGTTGATTCTGCGCTTTTTAATGGTTATGAGATAACGCCGTATTATGATTCACTGGCCGTAAAGCTGATCGCTTATTCGAAGACGCGTCTCGAGACGATTCGCATAATGAGAGAAGCTTTGGAAGAAATGGCGATTGACGGCATTACCACAAACGAAATACTTCTGCACCTCATCCTTTATGATCCGGACTTTATGAGAGGTAAATACGATACGGGATTTATCGATCAGAAACTGGACGGATTTATAAAATGGGATTCGCTTTACGACAGAATCAGTGAACGGGAGAGCAACGATGAGTAGTGTTTTTGATATAAAGAGAAAGAAACTCGCATTCATGCGCGCTCTCAGACGTAATTCATCCGTTCGCGTCAAGAGCAGCGATGATGCAGACAATATTTTTATCACTTGCCCTGAGTGCAAGGAGATTCACGCAAAAAATGATCTGGCTGAGAATTATTATGTTTGCCCGACTTGTGGATTTCACTACAAGCTGGGAGCTTATGAACGGATCGCTCTGCTTGCGGACGAAGGTTCCTTCAGGGAAGTTAACGGCAAGATGACGACTGTAGATGTGCTGGAATTTCCTGATTACAGCAAGGAAGTCAAACTTGCAAGGAAAGCAAGCGGTCTCAACGAGGCTTATGTTTACGGAACCTGCAATATAAATTCATATCCGGCTGTTGTGGGCGTGCTGGACAGCAAGTTCATAATGGGGAGCATGGGTTCTGTTGTGGGTGAAAAGGTGACTTTGAGCATTGAGTTGGCTTCAAAGTACGATCTCCCTCTGATAATTTTTTCCGCAAGCGGCGGGGCCAGAATGCACGAGGGAACTGTAAGTCTCATGCAGATGGCAAAGACCAGTGCTGCTTTGAAAAGATTCTCGGATCATGGCGGTCTGTACATTTCATATATGACTAATCCCACAACAGGCGGTGTAACTGCCAGCTTTGCCATGCTTGGGGATATTCATCTTGCAGAACCGAATGCATTGATCGGATTCGCAGGACCGAGAGTTATAGAACAGACAATTGGGAGAACGCTGCCTGAAGGTTTTCAGCGCAGTGAATTCCTGCTGGAGCACGGCTATATCGATCAGATCGTTAAACGTGAAGATATGCGAAATACCATAGCGCAGATACTGATGCTCCATGAAAGGGGGCAGAGATAAATGGCTGCAGAACTTACAGCTTATGACAGAGTCCAGTTGGCAAGACATCCGAAAAGGCCTAAGGCAATGGACTATATCGAAGCCTTGTTTACAGATCTTTTTATTCAGCGGGGTGACAGACTCTTCGGGGAAGATGCCAGCATTCTCACCGGAGTTGCCCTCTATAAGGGACGTCCTGTTACGGTTATCGGTCAGTGCAAGGGCAGAGATGTTGACGAGAATGTCCGTTTCAATTTCGGCATGCCACAGCCTGAGGGATACAGAAAGGTTGAGCGTGCTGCGCTTCAAGCAGAAAAATTCAACCGGCCTGTAATATGCTTCATCGATACACCGGGAGCATATCCGGGAATGGAAGCTGAAGAAAGAGGCCAGGGCGAGGCTATCGCCAGATGTATGTACACATTCAGCGGATTGAAGGTTCCTGTCATTTCTGTTGTGATCGGAGAAGGCGGCAGTGGCGGAGCACTTGCTCTCGGAGTTGCCAATGCAGTTATGATGCTTGAAAATTCCATCTATGCGGTATTGTCTCCGGAGGGTTTTGCATCTATACTGTGGAGAGATTCATCCCGAAACAGCGAAGCATGCGACGTGATGAAATTGACTGCCAGGGACCTCTATGAACTGGGGGTTATCGACAAGGTGATCAGAGAACCTGAAGGGGGAGCACAGAATAATCCGGCACAGACGATCAGAGCTGTAGATATTGAAATTGGAAGGAAACTTTCATCTCTGATGCAGAAGAGCGGTTCTGTTCTGGCGGAAGAAAGATACCAAAAATTTAGAAAAATTGGTAATCCTAAATAATATATATGTTGTTTTTTCCATAATGAAATGATACCATATTGATATGTAATATTTGCATTAGCGATATGTAAATTTGGCTATGCAGATAATTTGATCGAAAAAATGGGAGCATTTTAGTATGGATGAGAGAAGGGCAAGATCGGAAGATCTTTCTATTTTTAGGATAATTGTAAAAAAATATCACGAATTCGAGAAGAAAGAACTAAGCGAATACAGTTTCACCCCGAACGAAATCTCCACGATGATTTATCTGAGGGAAAATTCTGACATAGATACGGCAAAGCAGATTTCTGACAAGTTTGCTGTTACCCAGTCATTGATCTGCAGATCGGTGGACAGCCTGATAAAAAAAGGCTATCTCACAGCGGAAACCGACCGGGATGACAGGAGAATAAACCATCTCACACTTCATATTGAAGATGAGGAGCTTTCAAGAAAGCTTGACAATCTGAACAGCAAGTACCTCGATATACTTTTTAAAGGAATTTCGGATGCTGAAAGAGATCAGTTCAGAATGACTCTCGGAAGGATACTTGATAATATCAGGTAGGGGGAACTGACCGCGGATCAGGAGGGAAACATGCCTGTCATTACACAGGAAAAAATCGACAGGATCAATGAACTTGCGAGAAAGGCCAAGGCCGGTGTTCTCACAGAGGAAGAAATCGAAGAGAGAGTTGTTCTCAGACAGGAGTATATAGCAAGTTTTAAAATTAATCTCAGAAGTCAGTTGGAAAATATGAGCATTGTTGATACTGACGGAACTGTGATTCCTGTAAAAAAGAGAGAAAAGAAAGATAACTGATAAAAACGGGGCATCAGGGCTCCGTTTTTTTAATTACATTTGTCTGACTGGTAATGGAAATACATCCCGATAAAAGGTATAATAGTAATCTGTAAGAAAAACCGGATGTCTCGTGAATTCAACGCGAGACAATCTTTTTTATATAGTGATACGGAGATTATATGAAGGAAAAACTGACGCCAATGATGGCTCAATATCTGGAGACAAAAGAGGAGTATAAAGATTGTATCCTCTTTTACAGGCTGGGCGATTTTTATGAGATGTTTTTTGAAGACGCAAAGACAGTGTCCAGGGAATTACAGCTTACATTAACCGGTAAGAGCTGCGGTCTTGAAGAAAGGGCTCCCATGTGCGGCGTTCCTTATCACGCGGCGGATACGTATATCGCCCGTCTGATCGAAAAGGGGTATAAGGTCGCAATCTGTGAACAGATGGAGGATCCCGCTCTCGCAAAAGGCCTGGTAAAACGAGAGGTGGTGAGAATCGTAACGCCGGGCACTGTGGTCAATGATTCGATGCTGGATACCAATTCCAACAATTATCTGGCTTCAGTCTTTGCAGAAGAGGAACGTACCGGACTGGTTTACTGCGACGTGTCCACCGGTGAGCTTGTTGTATCGGATTATTACGGCGAAAACAGAAATGATGATGTGATCAATGAACTCATTAAAATTGATGCAAGCGAGATCATCATGAATGAGGCCCTCAGGGGAGGAGATACGGCAGGCACGTTGAAAGATCTGACCAATGCTTATATCTCTTTCCTGGGAGACAGCTATTTTGATGAGGAGGCGGCGGAAAAGGCCATCTGCAGACAATTCTCGGTCAAGGCAATGGAAGGACTGGGAATAGATTCTGAGGGAGCATATACCAGAGCCCTGGGAGCGCTGCTTTCTTATCTCATGGAAACACAGATGCAGGCTATGACACAGATTACACGTGTCAGCATCCTGGACAAAGCGGGTCACATGACGCTTGATCGTTCAGCGGTCAGAAATCTTGAGCTGATGGAGACTCTCTTCGAAAAGAAAGTGAATGGTTCACTTCTGGGCATACTCGATCATACAGAAACAGCAATGGGCTCAAGAAAGCTGAAGAAATGGATAAGGGAGCCCCTCAATAAAAAAGAAGGAATAAATGAGCGCCTTGACGCCGTTGAGGTTCTGACGGATGACCTTATCCTCAGGAATAATCTGAGGGATGCTTTAAAAACCGTGTACGACCTTGAGAGACTCACCGGCAGAGTAGCATGCGATAAAGCAAACGCAAGGGATCTAATTGCATTGAAGAATTCGGTTGTCAATCTTCCGGACGTTAAGAGTGATATCAATGCTGCAGGGAGTGCCCTGTTATCAAAAATTGCAGCAAGAATAAGCAATCTCGAAGATGTATACCGCAATATCGATGCTGCGATACTGGATGAGCCACCGGTTACCATTAAGGAAGGCGGACTCATAAAGGATGGATATTCTGCAGAGCTGGATGAAATAAAAAATGCATCCAGCGGCAGTTTGAACTGGATCATGGGATTAGAGGCTTCCGAAAGAGAGAAGACAGGAATAAAGAAGCTGAAAGTAGGATATAACAAAGTATTTGGTTATTATATTGAAGTTACCAAAGCAAATCAGGATCTGGTTCCGGAAAACTACATCAGAAAACAGACATTGGTGAACAGTGAAAGATATGTTACCCCTGAATTGAAAGAGATGGAATCTATTGTGCTCAACGCAGAATCCAGGATCAATTCACTGGAATATGAACTGTTTTGTGAACTTCGCGAAGAGCTGAAAAAACATATTGTCGACTTGCAGGAGACTGCTGATGCGATTTCCGAGCTGGACGTGCTCCTTTCCTTCGCAGAGGTTGGCAGCACCAACGGATATGTGAGACCTATCGTGAACGATTCCGACGTTTTGAAGATCGTGGGAGGAAGACATCCGGTCATAGAACAGACTATTTCAAACGGCGTATTCGTATCAAATGACACGTATCTGGACAGGGATCGTCAGAGTCTCCTTCTTATCACCGGTCCAAATATGTCGGGTAAATCCACTTACATGAGACAGACTGCTCTGATAGTGCTGATGGCTCAGATGGGCTGCTTTGTACCAGCTGAAAGCGTGGAGATAGGCACTGTAGACCGGATTTATACGCGAATCGGCGCTTCGGACAATCTCACCCAGGGACAGAGTACGTTTTTCGTTGAAATGAGCGAACTTGCAAATATTCTTAACACTGCAACTGAGCGAAGCCTCGTTATTCTCGATGAAATCGGCAGAGGTACAAGTACATACGATGGCCTGTCCATTGCCTGGGCTGTTGTGGATCATCTCTGCAACAATCATTGCCACATCAGAACATTGTTTGCATCGCACTATCACGAGCTGACTTTGTTGGAGAAAAAGATCAAAGGGTTTAAGAACCTGAATGTCTCAGTAAGTGAAAGCGACGGCAACGTCGTATTCCTTTACAAGATCGCAGAGGGAAGCGCCAGCAAGAGCTACGGAATTCACGTAGCCAAGATAGCCGGGGTGCCGGAGTCGGTTCTTCTCAGAGCTTCTGAAAAGCTTCAGGAACTGGAATCCGGCAGCGTAAATGTGGTTTCGGACACCGGCTCCGGAAGTGCATTCACGGAACAGCAGACTTTGGATCGCGATGAGGGTGAGGATCAGATGTCTTTCCTGACATTTAAACAACATCCTGCAGTGGATATGATAAGGAATCTGGACCTCATGAACATTACACCGTCACAGGCGATCGCTGTTCTGGAGGAACTTAAGACTGCTGTTTCTGAATTGTAATTGTCACTTTGCAGTAATGGCAAAATGAAGAAAGAAATAAACGGGGAGAGTCAAATGGCTGAATCAGAAAACAGAATAAAAGAACTGCCCAAAATAACAGCTGATAAAATTGCCGCAGGTGAGGTTATTGACCGTCCGGTATCGATAGTTAAGGAACTCTTTGAAAATTCCGTTGATGCGGGATCAACTTCCATTACTGTTGAAATAAAAAACGGAGGAAAATCATATATCCGTGTAACTGATAACGGTTCCGGAATAAGAAGGGACGATGTTGAACTCGCCTTTTGCAGACATGCAACGAGCAAACTCCGAACTGTCAGGGATCTGGACACGCTTCATACTCTTGGATTCCGCGGCGAAGCTCTTGCAAGCATAGCTGCAGTTTCAAGGACAGAGCTCATTACGAGCACTGAAGATACAGGAAAAGGAACCTCCATTTTCATAGAGGGTGGCGTCACCGCTTCGGTGGGTGAGATCGGCTGCCAGCGTGGAACGACGGTTATTGTGAAAGATCTTTTCTTCAACACGCCGGCGCGTTTAAAATTCATGAAGAAGGACAATGCGGAAAGTTCGCTGATCATAGATTTCGTCTCCAAAGTCGCTCTGGCTTATCCGGATATCCACGTACGTCTCGTGAATAACGGAAATACTCTGTTTTCGACTCCCGGGAAGGGCGACCGGTTTAATGCCATTGCTACTATCTACGATCCCACCACTGCATCAAAGCTGATAAAAGTTGGTGCTGAGGGAGAGAACGGACTTAAGCTGGAAGCGTATGTGTCCTCTCCTGATATGACGAGAGCTTCACGTTCCGGTCAGATCTTCTTCATGAACGGAAGATATATAAAGAACAAAGCCATAGAGGAGGGCGTTTCGGAGGCATACCGTCAGAAAATGTTCGAGGGCAGATTCCCGCTGGCTTTTATCTTCCTGGAAGTGGATCCGGCTTTCGTAGATGTGAATATTCATCCTAACAAGAGGGAGATTAAATTCGATAATGATGACAGGATCCGCGGATTTATTGCGGATGCCATAAGACAGGCCCTTTGGACGCCTGCTGCGGTTCCGGAGATCAAATTCCGCAGGGACGATTATGCAGAGGCAGCCGCAAATGCTGATCCCATGAGGGATGATGGCAATAAGTTCCACCGGATCGCCGGAGAGCAGGAACATATCGATTTCCACAGCATTCTCAGAGATAAGAGAAAAGAAGAAACTGATAAAAATACTGTTCCGGCTTCTGATGTGGTAAACTATACTGTCAAATATGATGCCACCGGGCGGGCTGATATCGGTAAAGGCGGCGAAATGGCTGAGAAGAGTCATGAAGAGGACTCTGGATGGCAAGTGGAAGTTGTGGCTAAACCGGATCGTTTCACAGGTGATGAGAATATCACCGCCTTTGCGCCGGAGCTCAGGGAGCCTGCAACCAGGCCTTTTGACATTTCTGCCATAAAACCGCTGGGTGCTGTGTTTGCAACATATATCGTGGGCAGCGACGAGGATACGTTTTATATAATCGACCAGCATGCGGCCCATGAACGTGTTTTTTACGAGAAACTGGTCAAACAATTTTACAGCAATGAAAATGCAGGGCAGATGCTCATGCTTCCCATTAATATAGAAGTAAGCCACACTGTCAGAAACTCTCAGAACGAGTGGATGGGGTTTTTAAATCGCATCGGTTTTGAAATTGAAGAGTTCGGTCCGAAGTCCTATGCGGTCAAGCAGATTCCGGCTTACATGGAAATCGACGAGGCGGAAGAGTTTCTCAGGGACTTTTTCGACAGCATCGAGGGAACCCGCAATTTCAGAGACAAGGCGAAACTTGAGAGGATTACCACCAGAGCCTGCAAATCTGCAGTGAAGGGAAATGACAGACTGACTGATCTGGAGATCGACAGATTGATGAGGGATCTGGCAAATGCGGTGAATCCTTTTACCTGCCCTCACGGGAGACCTACGATAATCAAGTTGAAAAAGACGGAAATCGAGGCGCTCTTCAAGAGATAGGAATAAATACAATAGAAATGGAAATTAGATGATGTCTGATATTGAGAATAAAGACAAAATAAAGACTGTCTTCATCGTTGGGCCTACTGCGGTGGGCAAGACAGAGCTGGCTATCGAAGCGGCCCGGCACCTGGGAAGTGAGATAGTGTCCGCTGATTCGATGCAGATATATAAATATATGGACATTGGCAGTGCGAAGCCCACAGCGGAAGAACAATCCCGGGCAAGACACCATCTTGTGGATGAGATCGACCCGGCAGTTCCATTTTCAGTGGCAGATTACGAGAAGCTCGCAAGGGAATACATCCGGGAAATCTGGGACGGAGGCATGGTTCCGGTGATTTCGGGAGGGACCGGTCTGTATGTTCATTCTCTGTTGTATGATATGAATTTTGGAGATGCTCCTGCTGATACGGAAATGCGTGACAGTCTGCGCAGATATGCTGAGGAGAATGGAAGCGAGGGGCTTTACCGGATTCTGGAAAAAGAGGACCCGGAGGCAGCGGGCAGAATTCACCCCAATAATGTAAAAAAGGTGATACGGGCTATCGAAGCTGCCAGAAACGGGAAGAACATTCCCGATTTCGAATCGGGCCCGGCGAGGAATAAGGAATATGAAACACTCCTCATCGGTCTCGAAAGGAATCGTGAGGAATTATATGACAGGATCAATCTCAGAGTGGATCTGATGATAAAAGCGGGGCTGGTGGATGAGATCCGCAGTCTGATGGAAATGGGACTTACCGGAGATATGATCTCCATGAAGGGAATCGGCTATAAAGAAATGATAGCCTGCATAAACGGTGAGTACGACCTGGAAACGGCAGTGGATCTGGTGAAGCGCAATTCCCGGAGATATGCAAAGCGGCAGCTCACCTGGTTCAGACGCTACGAGGATATGCACTGGATCAACGTATCAGAGGGAAAAGAGGCCGCTTTGAATCAGATGATCTGTTTAATCGATGGGTTTGTTAACCGTAAATAGTTATGGTTAATTTTATTCAGGAGCTTGTGATGTCAGAAGAGAGAAAAAAATCTGAAGGCGTTGTTAATCCATCTTCAGGCAAGAAAAAAATCCGGGTGAGCAATAAAACCGACAAACCGGATAATATTGTGATCAGGGAAGCTGAAATAGAGGCTGAATGCAGAAATCTTGAGAAAGAGCTACCCACCTTCATGAGGGGGTTCTTTTCCTATCTGCATTCCTCGCATCTTCCAATGTCGCGAAGGGCGTATCTTCTCGATATCAGGTTTTTCTGCAGATATCTGATAACAGATACCGACATTACTGATGCGGAGGATCCGCGCCATATTACTTCTGATGATTTCAACAGGATTCAGGGCGCTGATATCAATCTTTTCATCGACTTTTGCAGGAATTATACCGTTGAAGATGAAGAGTCCATCCACGTGTTCAGTAACAGCAACAGAACACTGGCCAGGAAGAAGTCTTCCCTGACGGTGCTTTTTAAATATCTTTACCGGGAGGGCGTTCTGAGGGAGAATATTACCGACAAGTTCGATCCGATCAGGGTGCAGCGCCGGACTGAACGGGAGATCAAGGCTCTTGATGATGATGAAGTGATGAAGATGCTGGATGCGGTTAACACCGGTGAGAATCTAACAAAAAAGGAAAGACAGTACTGGGAAAAAACCCGAAAAAGAGATAAAGCTATCCTGATCCTGTTTCTCACTTACGGACTTCGAATTTCAGAGTTGCAGCAGCTGAATATCTCTTCGTTTAATTTTAGCAGGGGAGAGTTCAAGATTTTCAGAAAAAGGGGCAAGGAGTCCCTCATGCCTTTGAACAATCGTACTGTACTCAAGGCTCTGGATGAATATATTAATGAAGAACGTCCGAATGAGGAGCATATTGCGGAAGGTGATGAAGACGCTCTTTTCCTGTCACTTCAGGGCAGGCGTATGACTGAACGCGCGATCCGCGAGCTGGTGAAGAAGTACACGTCCATCGGGATGGGAACTTCCAGAGATGCGGGGTACAGTCCGCATAAATTGAGGGCTACAGCGGCTACATCGCTGATCGGAAGGGGCAATTCGATCTACGATGTTCAGGAACTGCTGGATCATGAAAATGTTTCCACTACGCAGCTCTACGCTAAGCATAAATTGAATACCAAACGAGATCTCATCGGCAGATTTGAATGGGATGACGAGTTTGATAAATAAAGTATAGATGATAAATGAAGGGAAGAAACGAAAGAATGAAATCTAATACAAATGAATTTCTTGTCAACAACATGGGAATATCACCGAAGGTGCTCGAGGTAGTCGAAAAAGCGGAGTCTGCGGTCAGGGATCGTTTTGACGCACTGGATGACGTCAAGCAGGCGAATCAGTACAAGGTGCTCGATGCATTCAGAAAGTGCCGCATCAGTGATGTGCACTTTGGATGGAATACAGGATACGGCTATGACGATGCTGGCAGAGAAGCCATTGAAAAGGTATATGCTAATGTTTTTCATACGGAAGATGCCATCGTGCGTCCGCTCATAGTCAATGGTACTCATGCTCTTACGCTTACGCTTACGGGCATTCTCAGGCCCGGTGATGAGATTGTCTATTGTACCGGAAAACCTTATGATACGCTTGAAGAAGTCATAGGTATAAGAGGAGAGGGAAAGGGATCACTCAAGGAGTTTGGGATCACGTACAATCAGGTTGATCTGCTTCCTGACGGAAGCATTGACCTGGAGGGTGTGAGAAATGTCATCAATGAAAGAACAAGAATGATGTGTGTTCAACGATCAACCGGTTATTCCTGGAGAAGAGCCGTTTCCATCGATGATATTGAAAAATGGACAAAAACTGTAAAATCTGTAAACCCGGACATTATTACAATGGCTGACAATTGCTATGGTGAATTTCTCGGTGTGAAGGAGCCTACAGATGTGGGCGTTGATGTTATGGCCGGTTCGCTTATCAAGAATCCCGGCGGCGGCATCGCTCTTTCCGGCGGATATATCGTCGGACGTCATGATCTGATCCGGGATATCTCTTACAGAATGACTTCACCGGGCATAGGCAAGGAGTGCGGTCTGACATTTGGACAGTCAAGAAGCATGCTTCAGGGATTTTTTATGGCTCCAAGCGTGGTTAACGGAGCAATCCGCGGTGCGATTTTGTGCGCACGTGTGTTCGAGGATCTGGGATTTGATGTTTGTCCAAAGTCTGATGTTGAACGAAGTGATATAATAGAAGCAATAAAACTCGGATCGGCAGATGCCATGGTCGCCTTTTGCAAGGGAATACAGGCTGCTGCTCCGGTGGACTCATTTGTAACACCGCTTCCGTGGGATATGCCCGGATACAGTGATCAGGTGGTAATGGCTGCGGGAGCATTTGTACAGGGATCCTCCATCGAACTTTCTGCCGACGGTCCTGTAAGAGATCCGTACATCGTTTATTTCCAGGGCGGACTTACATATGAACATTCCAAATTCGGTGTGATCAACGGACTCCAGGAACTGGTCAACGAGGGAATTGTTACACTTTAGAGGGACAGGCCATGAAAAATGCAGATGACAATTTCATAAAAAAAGTGTTTGCGCTTTTATGGATTATTTTGATCATTGCCCTTGTCATCGGCATACCCGGCTATGCTTTTTTTAATAACCCTGAATACCGGGAAATCTTTTCATCTGTGGACAATTTCGATGCGTTTCTTGACAGACACCAGGATACGAGCATTTTTATCTATTTGTTCTGTCAGATAATACAGGTGGTCGTTACTGTAATTCCGGGACAGGTTATCCAGGTATCCGGTGGATATGCATTTGCGCTCCCGCTGGCTCTGTTTCTGTCGCTGTTCGGGATTTTCACAGGATCCGCCATTTCATTTTACATCGCCAGAATCCTGGGAAGAAGAGCAGTGGACGTCATATTCGGAATGGAGAAGACGGAACGTTACAACCGCGTCTTCAACACAAAGAAGGGCTTTGAAGTAATGTTCCTGCTTTATCTCATTCCCGGACTTCCCAAGGATGTACTGCCGTATTTTGCCGGGGTATCAAATATGAAGTTTATCCCGTTTATGTTTTTGTCACTTACGGGACGGCTTCCGGCAATGATGTGTTCGCTGGTTTTTGGCCGAATGCTCCGTACCAGAAGTTATTATGGTGCGATAGTTCTGGGGGTGGCAATTGCAGCGATATTGATTGTCTGCTTCATAAAGAGAGAGCAGATTTCCAGAAAAATAAATGAATATTTTGAGGAAAATGAAAAAAATCATCTGCGGTAATATGGATGATTTTTTTCAGATTCTGTCTTTAATTCCGGTGAGCGATCACCGGAATTTTTTATGAACAAAAGTTCTTTGAACTATTGACTGTAAACACGTGTTCTGATATCATAATTATGCAAACAAGGGTTCTTTATAATGCTGATCAGCGGACAACCTTGAATTTCGTTTTTTCTTTTATGAGGAGATGGCAAGATGATACATAAGAGATACAGAATAGTTTCTACACCACGTTTTCTTACATTTTTTGTAATCGTGATTCTCTCTGCAATATTTGTTTTTAACACTCTGGCGGGGGCGTATGAATCACAGAGTCTTTCACGTGTTCAGTATAAAGAAGTTACCGTTCAGAGCGGGGATACTTTATGGGAAATAGCTTCTGAAAACTGCAGGACAGAAGACGGAAACGGCGTTGATATAAGGTTGGCAGTTGATGAGATATGCCGGGAAAATAACATTTCGGCTTCGCAGATCAAGGTCGGAGATATAATAAAAGTACCTCAGGTAATCTGATAAAAACATTTGTTCTATAAAAGATCACTGCAGAACAATGGCCCGGGGCGGAAAATGCATTTTGGCATAATTCGTTGACTGTGGCTGCTGCAGTGATCTGTTTTTTATGAAATTTATTTTTAGAACCTCAGAAATTGAAACTATCTCTTGAAAGTATAGATAAAGGGCTTTTTATAATGGTATAAATTCCGGCTTCCTGTTTCTGAAGACAGAAATATACCTGAAGCCCAGAACTTTAAGATAATCCCTGGCAAAATCAAAATGATCAGCAAGACAGTCAGGAGTATGTGCATCAGAACCGATCGTGATTATCTCCCCGCCGAGAGAGCGATAGAGCTTGAGCAAATCCTTGGACGGAGTCGTTTCATCGAGACCGTAACGGAATGATGAAGTGTTGAGTTCGATGCCCTTGCCTTCCTCTATCAGCAGCTTCAGAATAGCTTCGCAGATATCTGAGTACTTGGAGAATTCAGGAACTTCATTAACAGGACAATATCTTGTGACCAGATTCATATGTCCAAGATTTGAGAAATCCTTGAATTTGCATATGTTTTCATATGTATAGGTGAAATAATCGATGTATGCCTGAAGAGGTGTCTTGTTATCATAAAAGTGCCCATTATAGAGCGGCTCTCCATCAGCGCAATGGAATGAACCTATAATATAATCATAATCATAGGAAGTTGCAGCATTGTGGCAATTACCTATCTGGTCATGCTGAATGCCAATTTCGATTCCCTTGGCAATGCGAAGTCTGCCTTCATATTTGAGCTGCATTTCCTCCAGTGTTTTGTGATATTTGTCAAAATCCAGTTCAAAAGGGAATTCCCTGTCGGGATAACCGGGGTCGTAGTGATCGGTGACTGCAATCTCAACAATGCCCTTATCGATTGCACTGTCAAGCATATCAGTGAGAGGTGTCGTGGAATCGTCTGAAAAATCAGAGTGCGTGTGATAATCGTAATACATATATTTCCTCCAAATTAACATTATATAAATATGATTCTTACAGTTTCGGACAGTTCGAATACTGCGAATCGTATAATATTCCAATAATCCCTAAAAGTATACGTCAGTGAGGCTCGTTTTTCAACAAGGTGTGTTCGGGTAATTTTTTTCAGTACATTGTTTTTAAATTCAAATCATATTGACAGCATAAGGATAACACTTTATAATCTACTTTATCGTATTAGTGTAATAACGCATTAAAGCAATGATGAATATAAGGTGGAGGGTACACATGATAAAGAATTTCATACCGGAAGGTGTATCGGATTTAGGATATGATGAATTTGAACAGATCAGCAAACTGGAAAAAGCAGTTTTGAACGTATTTAAAAATGAAGGATACAGACAAATAAAGACACCTGCCTTTGAATATTATGATCTGTTTTCAGAAGCTGACAATTCTCTTGAAACTAAGGACATGTACAAACTCATAGATAATAATGGTCAGCTCATGGTATTGAGACCGGATGCCACAATTCCGATCGCAAGAATGATGGCCACTCACTATAAGGAAAGTGACGGCGATGTCAAACTGATGTATCTTACAGATGTTTTCAGAAGAGCTGATTTCAGAGCAGGTGAAAAAAGGGAGTTTAAACAGGCTGGTATCGAGTATTTCGGAAGTGCCTCTCCGCAAATCGACGCAAATCTTATACTGACCGCAGAAAAGGCGGTGAGTGCTGCCTGTGTGGGAGAGATAAAGATCGAACTTGGTGATGTAGACTATTTTAACGGCTTTCTCAAAGAGCTGATGAAAGATGAAAGACTGCATTCCGTTGATACCAGACTCAGATTAAAGGAACTCGTAGAAAGTAAAAATATTCCGGGTCTCAAACGTTTTGCAGAGGAGTTTGATGTGAATGAATCCCTGACATCCGTCCTCTTGGAAATACCGCTTCTATACGGAAATATCGATGAAGTTTGTGACAGGGCCGACAAACTTGCTATGAATCCTGAAATGAAAGCTGCCGTTGAAAACATCCGGCGTATTTATTCTGAGACGGGTAAGAAAAACATCACAGCGGATATGGGACTCATTAATACGCTTGAGTATTATTCCGGAATGATATTCAAGATATATATAAAGAATACCGGCGTCATTGCCGGAAGCGGCGGACGTTATGACGCTCTGATGCAGAAGTTTGGGAAGAAGATACCGGCTGTGGGTTTTGGCCTTAACATCGATGTCCTTTATGACTCAGAAAAAAAATCCGATGTAGACGAGAGTTCGGTATTGACGATAGCACTTGGAAAAGGAAGACTCGCAGATATAACTATCGACAATCTGAAGAAAGCGGGGATAACTTTCCCTGAGTATTCCAAGGACAGCAGAAAACTTATCTTCAATGACTCCACAGGAAAGTACAGAATAGTATTTGTCAAGGCAGTAGATGTTGGAATCTATGTCGAGAAGGGTGCCTGCGACATAGGGGTCATAGGAAAGGATACACTTCTGGAAAGCGGGTCGGATGTGTTTGAAATGATAGACCTGGGTTACGGCAAATGTAAATTTTCAGTTGCCGCACCTGAAGGCTTCAGATATGACCCTAAGAAGAAGCTCATCGTAGCCACAAAGTATCCCCGGGTTGCAAAGTCACACTTCGCAAAATATGGCAGATCTATAGAGATAATAAAGATAAACGGATCTGTTGAGCTCGCTCCGATAGTCGGACTTTCAGATGTCATAGTGGATATTGTGGAAACAGGGACAACTCTCAGAGAAAACGGTCTTGAAGTAGTAGAGGATATAACAGATATCAGCGCAAGACTGATCGTCAACAGAGCAAGTCTGAAGACGAAGGAAAAGATGGTATCTGAATTTATGAGCACAGTGCGTGAAGCTGCAGAAAATGGTAAATAGGGGGCAGTGAATGGATATTATCAAGATAAAAAAAGGTGAAGAACTCGAGGCTACAGGTTCACTAAATAACAGGACAGATGAGGATTTTGATGAAATAGATGCATCTGTCAAAGCGATTATCAATGTAGTGCGCAGGGACGGAGACCGTGCACTTTACCGCCTGACAGAAAAATTTGGCGGACCTTCGAAGGAAGTAATGTCATCCTTGAGAGTTTCCGAGGACGAAATCAACGAAGGATATGAAAAAGTTGAAAAGAGCATTATAGAAGCATATAAAGTCGCTGCAGAGAATATAAGATCTTTTCATGAAAAACAGAAAATGGAGTCCTGGTCTTATGAAAAAGGATCAGGTATAAAACTGGGACAGCTGATCCGGCCGATCAGTGACGTTGGAATTACCATTCCGGGAGGAGCTGCACCTCTGTCATCTACAGTTCTCATGAATCTGATTCCGGCCAGAATTGCCGGTTGTAAGAGAGTGATAATGTGTACTCCGCCGGATGAAAATGGAAAAATCAGCCCGTATATTCTGGCAGCTGCAAAGATTGCCGGTGTTGATGAAATCTACAAAGTGGGAGGGGCACAGGGGATTGCTGCCATGGCTTACGGAACAGATAGCATACGGAAGGTCAACAAAATTACCGGTCCGGGGGGAGCATATGTTGCAAGAGCGAAGAAATATGTATTTGGAACTGTTGACATTGATATGATCGCCGGTCCCAGTGAAGTGTGTGTAATAGCTGACGATAAGGCAAAACCGGATTATCTGGCAGCAGATATGCTTTCGCAGGCTGAACATGACAAGATGTCATCCGCGATACTTGTGACAACATCCGAAGAGATTGCAGAAAAGACAGCTGCAGAGATAAGAAAACAGCTGGAAAAATTGCCGAGATACGAGATTGCATCAGTCTCCATCGAAAACAATTGCCACATTTTTGTGGCTGAGGATCTCGACAGCTGCTTCGATATTGCCAATGATATTGCTCCGGAGCATCTGGAACTGGCAATTGAGAATCCGGAAGATTACCTGCATAAGGTTCTGTATGCCGGTGCCGTCCTTCTCGGGGAGTATTCTTCTGAACCATTGGGAGATTATGTGGCTGGCCCGAATCACACACTGCCAACCAGCGGAACAGCTAAATTTGCATCTCCGTTGGGAGTGTATGACTTTATGACACGCACAAGTCTTATAAAATATTCTAAGAAAGACTTGGAAGAAGTTAAGGACGTTATTGTAAAAATGTCAGACAGTGAAGCTCTGGCCGCACACGGCAACGCAATAAAAATCAGATTTGGAGAGATATAGACCGTAATACATTACAGTTAATTACAGTGAGGATACACATGAGAATATCAACAGTTGAAAGAGAAACAAGTGAAACTTCGATAAAGGTTTCGATTAATCTTGACGGAACCGGAAAAGTGGACTGTGTTTCGGGAAATGGTTTTTTTGATCACATGATCAATGCGCTGGGAAAACACTCCGGTTATGATATCGCTATCAGCTGCAAAGGAGACACATTTGTAGATTTTCATCATTCCGCTGAGGATATCGGAATTGTGCTGGGACAGGCGTTTAAAAAGTGTACTGAAGAAAAGCAGGGGCTTCTCCGATTCGGTAATGCTTTTACACCTATGGATGAATCACTTGTTCAGGCCACCACGGATATCTCCGGCCGGCCTTTTCTGGTGTTCAATGCTGAATTTCCAGGTGAACGTGTCGGAGAATATGAAACTGAATTGACAGAGGAATTT
This sequence comes from Clostridia bacterium, assembly GCA_024684465.1. GTDB lineage: Bacteria > Bacillota > Clostridia > Peptostreptococcales > Anaerovoracaceae > JAIKWW01. The sequence continues at coordinate 18,531 of JAIKWW010000142.1, forward strand.
TTCAGGGCCTTCGCATTTAATGCTATGATAACGCTTCACATTAATTTAATCTACGGAAAGAACACCCACCACATAATAGAAGCGATGTTTAAGAGTGTAGGGAGAGCTCTTTCTATGAGTACCAGAATCGAAGGTAACCAGATTCTCTCAACTAAGGGGGTACTGTAAAGTGGTTGGAATCATTGATTACGATGCCGGAAATGTCGGAAGTGTAATGAAAGCGATTGAGAAGCTCGGAGGAAATCCGGTGCTCAGCTGTGACAGGAACGTTCTTGACAAATGCAATATCCTCATTCTTCCGGGTGTAGGCTCATTCGGACTTGCGGCAAAGAGTCTTAAACTCAGAGCCATGGATGAGTATATTAAAGAAGCTGTTTCAAAGGGCAGGCCGTTTCTCGGGATATGTCTCGGAATGCAGATGCTATTTGATAAAAGCTATGAAGACGGTGAAAATGAAGGACTCGGCCTCATTTCAGGAGAAGTCCTGAGATTCGGAGAGGGAAATGATCCCGCATGGGATGATGAACTTAAAATACCCCACATGGGTTGGAATAAATTGATACGAAACCGGGACGACAGTCTCCTCGCTGGATTATCCGAAGGAGAGTATGCTTATTTTGTACATTCGTACTATGCGGTACCGAAGGACTGGAATGATGTAGTTCTCTATGCGGATTACAGCGTAAGGGTTCCGGGGTTTGTCAGAAAAGATAATGTCATGGGGATGCAGTTCCATCCTGAGAAGAGCTCAGTTACAGGAATGAAGCTTCTCAAGAATTTCCTGAAGGAGGGAAATGAAATTGCTGACTAAAAGAATCATTGCCTGCCTGGATGTGGATCACGGCAGAGTTGTTAAGGGAACAAAGTTTTCAGGTTTGCAGGACGTCAATGATCCTGTGGAACTGGCCAAATACTACAGTGAAATTGGCATAGACGAGCTTGTTTTTTATGATATAACCGCATCAAATGAAAAACGAGATATTTTTTTGAATGTAGTACAGGAAACTGCATTTAATGTTTATATTCCCTTTACTGTGGGAGGCGGAATAAGAACAGTCGACGATTTCAACAAGGTTTTAAAAGCCGGAGCTGACAAAGTGTCTGTTAATTCTGCAGCAGTAAAGGATCCTTCTATAATCTCAAGTGCTGCATTAAAATTTGGCAGCCAGTGCGTGGTTCTGTCAATTGATGCAAAAGCTGCAGGTGATTCCTGGGAAGTCTACATTGACGGAGGAAGAACACCGACCGGAATCGATGCTGTTGAATGGGCTAAGAAAGGCGAGGCTCTTGGCGCGGGAGAACTCGTTTTAAACTGCATTGATACAGACGGCGTTAAGAACGGTTTCAATCTGAGATTGAACAGAATCATATCTGAAGAGGTCAGCATTCCTGTGATTGCTTCAGGTGGAGCCGGTAAGATGGAGCACTTTCTTGATGTTTTTACTGAAGGAAAGGCCGATGCGGGTCTTGCTGCCAGTGTCTTCCACTTCGGGGAAATCGATGTGAAAGAGTTAAAAAAATATCTGTCTGACAACGGCGTTAACATGAGAATATAGAGGTTTTTCAGATGGACAATAATGAGATTCTCAAACAGATTAAATATGATGAGCGTGGGCTCGTTCCCGCAATTGTTCAGGATTATGATACTAAACAGGTATTGATGCTGGCATATATGAACGAGGAAGCTTTGAAGCTCACTCTGTCAACCGGACGTACCTGGTTTTTCTCCAGGAGCAGGAACCGGATGTGGAACAAGGGTGAGACTTCAGGTCATTTTCAGAATGTCAAAAGAGTGAGTTATGATTGCGATTGTGATACAATACTTGTTGTGGCCGAGCAGATAGGAGCTGCTTGCCATACAGGTAATTTTACTTGTTTTTACAGGGATTTTGAATGTAGTACAACCATTCCCGAATCGAAGTAACAAACGCAGATCACAAAGGAGCGAAATCAATCATGGGAAAAAAATTAGTTATAGTTGACGGCAACAGCCTTTTGAACAGAGCGTATTATGCAATTCAACGTCCCATGATCACGAAAGATGGTCTCTATACTCAGGGTATTTTCGGCTTTTTGAATATGCTAAACAAGATAATCAACGATTATGCCCCTTCACACATTGCCATAGCTTTCGACAGAAAGGCTCCCACATTCAGACATAAAGAATACAGTGAATATAAAGCCGGAAGAAAAAAGATGCCGCCGGAACTGGCGATGGAATTTCAGCCGCTGAAGGAAGTCCTGTCAGCAATGAATATATGCATTCTCGAAATAGATGGTTTCGAGGCAGATGATATCCTTGGAACGATATCATTGGCGGCAGAGGAAAGTGATATAGAAACCTTTGTATTCACAGGAGACAGAGATGCTCTTCAGCTGGCATCCGATAAGACAAAGATTATTTTTACAAAACGCGGCATAACTGAGTTTGATCTGTATGACAGAGCTGCTTTCGAAGATCATTACGGAATAACTCCGACTCAGTTCATAGATCTCAAAGCGATCATGGGAGATAAGTCCGACAATATCCCGGGTATACCGGGGGTAGGCGAAAAGACCGGCCTGAAACTGATTAGCGAGTACGGAAGTCTGGAAAACCTTCTGAATTCGGTAGACGAAATGAAAGCCGGAAAACTCAGGGAGAAGATTGAAGACAATGTTCAGCTTGCGGTTATGAGTAAGCGACTTGCGACAATAAACAGATTTGTCCCGATTGAATTCGAATTTGAGGATATGAAATTCCAGGAACCTGATCAGGACAGACTCATCGAGATCTATAAAAAACTGGAATTTAATTCATTTCTGAAAAAAATGACTTCAGCCCAGACAGGCAGATCCCGGGCCGAAAATTCAGCAGTTTCGTCAGAAAATAACGAGATCGATCTTGAAGATGTCGTAATCGACGAGTCATTTCAAAAG
>JAIKWW010000164.1 GCA_024684465.1 Clostridia bacterium
GGCTGATGTTAACAGTTCCGCTGCTGTCGCTGGGAGCGGTACTCACTCAGCTTGACTTCCAGATACTGTGGAGATATTTCTCCTGGAGCAACCAGACACTGGCCATGATAACCCTTTGGGTGATATCGGCATATCTGCTTAAAAAGGCTAAAAACAAGTATTACAGCTGGATATCTGCGATCCCGGCAACTTTCATGACGGCGGTGACAACCACCTACATTCTCATGGCGAAAGAGGGCTTTTCACTGGGCGCCTCCGTCGCTTACCAGGCAGGCCTGATATTTGCCGCAGCTTGTTTCGCATTGTATCTGTTTAATCTTCTGAAGAGGGCGAAGTAATGGCTTTTGAAGCAAAATTGAGTCGTAATGATATGATCCGCTGTGCCCTGTGCACGGATGCTCCCTGTGAAAAGGCCTGTCCCGGACAGCTCCCGGAGAAACTGCTCCGGAGCATATGGTTCGACAACAGCAGAGCCGCAGCGGCAGGACTGCCGGCAGAAAATTCCTGCGCAGGCTGCCCGGCGCCCTGCGAAGAAGCCTGCGTGAGACCGGGTGAGGTTCCGATCAGAAATCTCATCCTCCGTCTCTATGACCAGGTGAAGCCGGGAGCTGAATTGTTTGAAGCGGGGGGGAATGACCGCCTGAAGACTGATCTTTGCGGGGTTCCGCTGGAAAACCCGTTCCTGCTGTCCTCTTCCGTGGTGGCCAGCACATATGATATGTGTGCCCGGGCCTTTGAGGCGGGCTGGGCAGGCGCGGCTTTCAAGACGATCTGCTCCATGGACATACAGGAGGCGTCTCCCCGTTTTTCAGCCCTCTACGGCAGCAACCGGGATATGATCGGCTTCAAGAACATAGAACAGCTCTCGGATAACAGCGTGGAAGAAAATATGGAGATCTTCCGGCACCTGAAGGCAAATTATCCGTCAAAGTTCATCCTGGCTTCCATCATGGGAAATACAGAGCAGGAGTGGGGTGAGCTGGCTGCGCTATGTGAGGAAAACGGCGCAGATGCGGTGGAACTCAACTTCTCCTGCCCCAACATGACCGAGGAGGGACTTGGCTCGGACATCGGTCAGAATCCCGACCTGGTGGAGACATACACAAGAAGGGTTAAGGAAAGCTGCAGTATTCCCGTTCTGGCAAAACTGACGCCTAACGTGGCATCCATGATCCCTGCCGGTGAGGCTGCCCTGAGGGGCGGCGCCGACGGACTTGCAGCAATAAATACCATAAAGAGCATCACAGGTGTAAATCTCCACACCTACGTGGCGGAGCCTTCGGTGCGTGGAAAGTCAGCCCCCGGCGGATACAGCGGCAGGGCAGTAAAACCCATAGCCCTGCGCTTTATCACGGAACTGGCTCAGGATCCCGCTCTCAGCGGGCTTCACATCAGCGGCATGGGAGGCATAGAGACCTGGCAGGATGCCATGGAGTTCATGATACTGGGCGCCGGATCGGTGCAGGTGACCACCGCGGTCATGCAGTACGGATACCGGATCATAGACGACCTGATCAGCGGACTTGATTACTACCTGCTGGAAAATGGTTTCGCCAATGTCCGCGAGGTGGTGGGACTTGGACTGAGTTCCTTCAGCGAGAGCACGGACGCCCTGAACCGGGATACGGTGCTCTTTCCGAGATTTGACAAGGACAGATGCATCGGCTGCGGCCGCTGCTCCGTATCCTGTGGAGACGGAGGCCACGGCGCCATCGTATTTTCCGAAGACCGGAGGCCGAAACTCAACGGCAGCAGATGCGTGGGATGTCATCTCTGCGTTCTGGTATGTCCCGAGCATGCGATCCGGCCGGGCTCAAAGCGCATAAATCGGAAGTGACAGATTTCTGTCACTTCTTTTTTTTATCGGTTTACCACTCGATTATTCACTTGATACGATTTTCAGCTAAAACCTGTCTTTCTGCGCTCCCCGGCGGATGCTATAATTAGTAATGGTTATAGCGCTCACGCGCGCGAGTGTAGAGAACAGGAGCATGTGTATGAAAACGGAAGAAAGCAGGGACAGGATATCTGCAGCCTATGACAAAAACGGTATGCCTGTAACCCATTACAAGAACCAACTGGGTAATGACGTGGCGCTTTACCCGGACGGCACAGCATATGAGTATACCAGTGCGGGAAATGTGGACTACGTGAGGGCCTCCGACGGCCGGGAGTTCACAGTGGGCACCAACATGAACGGCGAGAAGGTGTTCTTCGGAAACGACGGGTCGAAGTACATCGAGCGCAAGGACGTGATGGGGTCCCCTATCATATTCAAACAGGGGGACGATGTCTCAGGGGGGATCGGCTTCGGGCCTGTGACGCCCCTTACAGATTTTGATTTTTACGCGGATCCCTACGCCAATGTGACCCCGGCGCAGGTTGCGGCGTATCAGAAAAGTCAGAAGGCAAAACAGATCCAGAGGGACAAGGAGACTCTGAGCAGGCAGACGAAGGCGGTGCCGAAGATGCTCCGGCTGACTCACCTTGCGGTGATGATCGCGGCGCTGATCGCGGGACTGACTGTGATCGTAAGATACACAAACTGCCTGATCTTCACGCCTTTCTTCAGGGAGATCGTGCTGACCATCCCGCTGGTGTTCTTTGTAATCACGGTGATAACCTCCAGGATTTACCGGGGCGGGGAGCATGAACTGCGGCTGTTATCCATGAAGCAGTGCCAGAATGTGCTGTTTGCCGCAGCCACCTTCGTGATGATGCTCACCCTGGAAACGGGAGGGGGCTTTTTCTACGACTACACCCGGTACCTGATGGTGGTGATGGTGGCGGATCTGGTCCTGGCGTTCATCTCATACACATTCATGGTATTTTTTGCATATTACAATCCGTTTGTAACCGTGCCGATCATTATCACCAACATAGCTGCGGCTCTGACGGCGCTGTCATACCACAATCTGACTTTTGATGAGGTCATGGGCCGCAGGACCTTTTTTACGGCGGTCTTTGCACTGCAGCTTGCGGAAGGAATCCTGCCGCTGCTCATGGAAAAGGCAGGGCGGGCCATGGACGTTCACGGCGCGAAAAAGCGGATGAACAAGCTGGCTGCGGAGCAGGAAAAGGAGGCCAGGAAGAGGGCTGCGGAGGAGCAGGAGTGGCTGAAAGATCCGAGATACACCACCCTGTCTTTCGATGTGGAGATCGGAACTGAAGAAAAAAAGGATCTGTCTGTGTTTCCGGATGCGGTCATCATGACCGTCAGGGACCTGGCGGAGCTGGTGGCTCCTGCGGTGAAGAGACCGGAAGACCATTACACCATAGATGCGCTCCGGGCGGGACACCGGGTGTCATACGACCTGCCTCTGGGAGGCTGGATCATAGGAAAGTCCGGGTATATTCAGGAGGACTTCATCAACGATGCCATGGAGACTCCATACGCAGTGGTGCAGAACTCGAAGATCTACGTTCTGCTGAGGGACGGACGGCTGGCGGCCTATTCCATTTATTATGATATCTATCTGAACAACAGGCCGGCGTATTATGACAGGCCGCTCAGGATCCGGAGAGATCCTTTCCCCTTTGACTCTTCTACGGCCTTCTTCTGCAACAGGCCCGATGTTCGCAGATGGCGGACTGAGGACGACCAGGAAATAAATGACAACACCAGCTTCGACCAGCCGGGAGAAAGGCTGGGGGACACTCCCGGACAGGGCATCATGAAGCTTTTGACGGAATTGATGTGATGAACAGGTCACGCATCATATTATGGAGAATTGAGATTCATGGAAATTTTTTTATTGGAAGACGATGCCGCCATCGGCATGGGTCTGAAGTATTCTCTGGAAAAGGAGGGATACCGTGTGACGCTGGCAAAATCTGCCGGTGAGGCGGAGGAACTCCGGGAAAAGGGCCGGTACGATCTGGGGATACTGGATATAAATCTCCCGGATGGGAACGGATATGACGTGTGCAGGTCCATTCGTGAAGAGGAGGACATGCCGGTGATCTTTCTAACCGCGGCTGATGCGGAGGTGAACGTGGTGATGGGTCTGGAACTGGGGGCGGATGACTACATCTGCAAGCCTTTCAGGATCAACGAACTCATGGCCCGGATACGCACGGTGCTCCGCAGGAGCGGCAGGAGAAGTGAGTACGGAAACGGTCAGCCCGATGGGATCCGCAGAGTGGGCCACGTAAATATTTACACCAATGAGGCCCGGGTCTCCCGAACGGATTCCGGAAGCGAGGAAGCTGTGGAACTCACTGCACTTGAGTACCGGCTTCTGCTCACTTTTCTGAACAATCGCGGCATCGTCCTTTCGAGAGCCGCACTGCTTCAGGATATGTGGGATGTGAGCGGCGATTTTGTTAACGACAATACTCTGACGGTGTACATAAAGCGCCTGAGGGACAAGATCGAGAGAGATCCGTCGGCTCCGGGGATAATAAAAACCGTCCGGGGACTGGGATATATCATGGAAAAATGATCCCTGAAAGAGGTGGTTTGATATGATTCGGAATAAAGGATTCAGCAGGCCGGTGACGCTGGCGGCGGCGTGCGTGATCACTGCCGCTGCGGCTGCGGCTTTGTTGTACGGCGCCGGAGCATGTTTGCTGATCCTGGTGACGGGAGCATGCTGCATCGCGCTGTTCGGGGTCTATACAGCCGGGAGATACAGGGAACTGGACAGGATGAATGATTATCTCTCCGGTGTGCTCGCCGGAAGAAATCTGCCGGAACTGACTGACCAGGATGAAGGGGAACTTTCGATCCTGAAGAACAACATTTACAAGACCACCAGCGTGCTCCGGAATCAGAAGGAGCTGCTGGCCTCAGACAAGATCAGGCTGGCGGAGGCTATGGCGGATATAAGTCACCAGCTGAAGACTCCGCTGACATCCATGATGGTGATGAACGATCTGCTGGAGTCCGAGGATGATCCGGAGAGATGCCGTCAGTTCCTGACAACCCAGTCAGCCCAGCTGGACCGGATGAACTGGCTGATTCAGACTCTGCTGAAATTGTCCCGGCTGGATGCGGGAACGGTGGACCTGAAAAGGGAGGAAGTGTCTGCTGCGGAACTGGTGGCGGAGTCCCTGGCTCCTTTTGAAATACAGATGGAACTCTCAGGCATAACTGTAAAAAATGAAACGGAGGACATGACCATTCTCTGTGACAGGAACTGGACTTCGGAAGCGCTTCGGAATGTGGTGAAGAACTGCATCGAGCATATGGGGTTCGATGGGATCCTGCAGATCTCCACGGAGGAAACCAACATCTACCGGCAGATCAGCATCTCCGACAACGGAGTCGGCATCCCCGAGGAGGACCTGCCTCACATTTTCGAAAGATTCTACCGCGGCAGCAATGCCGGCAGCGACAGCGTGGGCATAGGCCTGGCTCTTTCCGGGAGCATCATGGAAAATCAGAAGGGCGAAATCCTGGTAGCCAGCAGGGAAGGCGAGGGAACCCGTTTTGATTTCCGCTTTTACAAGACAATAATATGATTTTTTCGTTTATGACAAAATAGTAATGAAATAGTCACCCCGGAGTAAGGTGGCTATTTTACTCTGTTCTCATAAAGAACATTTATGGGAAAGGAGAATGAAACAGATGAAAATTCTTGAAATAAATAATCTCTGCAAGGTCTACGGCGAGGGGGAGACCAGAGTCGACGCGCTGAAGGACGTGTCCTTCGAGGTTGAAAAGGGCGAGTTCGTGGCCATCGTCGGACCGTCGGGCTCGGGAAAATCCACACTGCTCCACATACTCGGGGGCGTGGACGTGCCCACATCCGGTCAGGTGAGGATCGCGGGAACTGATATCTGCGGACTGAACGAGTCAAAACTTGCCATATTCAGGAGGCGGCATATCGGACTGATCTACCAGTTTTACAATCTGATCCCGATCCTCAATGTGGAGGAGAATCTCACCCTGCCGATCCTTCTGGACGGGAAGAAACCTGACAGGGGACTTCTTGAGGATCTGGTGGAGAAACTGGGACTTGGAGAGAGACTGGGACATCTTCCAAATCAGCTGTCAGGAGGGCAGCAGCAGAGGGTTTCCATCGGAAGGGCTCTGATGAACAATCCGGCGCTGCTTCTGGCGGATGAGCCAACGGGAAACCTGGATTCGGCCAACAGCAAGGAAATAATCTCACTGCTCAGGAAATTTAACAGAGAGAACGGCCAGACTGTCATTATAATCACCCACGATGAGCGCATCGCACTGTCAGCGGACAGGGTGATCACCGTTGAAGACGGCAGGATCACACGGGATTCCGCAGCGGAAAGAGCGGAGGTGAACAGATAATGGGAATCGTTGCCAAGCTCACTTTAAGACACCTGGGAGCCAACAGGAAGAGAACCGTGGTGACCATACTTGGTATAATCATGTCCACAGCACTGATCAGCGCCATGCTGCTGGGATTTTTCTCCCTGTTCAAATTTTTCGGATTCGTTTCGGTCCAGAGAGATGGCAATGTCCAGGCTGTATTCTACGAAATGGATGCTGAGCAGATCCGGGCGCTCAAGGCGGATGACAGGGTACTCTATGCCGGTGTATCGGACGGGGATCCCCGGGTCAGCGGCGTGAGGGTTGACAGCGGAAGAGCAGAACGGTACCGGGTGGGGAATATCATTCAGGCTGACAGCGATTATTTCTCGGAGATGATCGTGTCGGACTACGAGGGACATCTGCCCGCGGGATCTTCAGAAATCGCGGTGGAGGAGAAGTTTCTCGAAGACAACGGCCTGGAACTGTCAGTGGGTGACAAGCTGCCGATTGAAATCGGCAATCGTTATTATGAGGAACCTGACGGCAGTATTGCCCACGTGGGAGGAGATTACAATTCCCGGGAATCTTTCGATGCAGTGTCTTCTGAGATCTGCACCATAACCGCGATTCTCCACGATAACAGGCCGACGGACAGCTACAGCGTACTCAGGGGGATGGGACAGGATGGGTTCCCGGAGCAGCTGTATACCGAGGTCAGGATATGTCTCAGGAACACCGACCACACATCTCTGTCTCAGATTAATCAGCTCATTGCGGAATATGGCGCGGACAGGCATGATATCAACATGGATTACATGGTCAGCGTTCTGGCATTTGACGAAGCGGATGGCGCCTTCAAAGGCCTGCTGGAAATAATTGCTATAGGTCTGCTGATCGTCATGGTGACCTCGGTCATTCTGATAGTGAATTCTCTGGGCATGTCTCTCGCAGAGAGGATGCGCTATCTGGGCATGTTGGCCAGCGTCGGCGCGACCGCCGGGCAGAAGCGCTTCTCGATTTATTTTGAGGGGGTTATCCTCGGTGCCATAGGCATCCCTGCGGGGATCGTCGCGGGAATAGCGGGCACAAAGGCCACGCTGGTCCTGCTGGGAAGCAGGATCCTGCAGGCGGATTTCATCACGGGCGCCGAAAACGTAAAGGGCGGCATACCTCTGTCCTGTTCCCCGTGGGTGATACTGCTCATTGTGGCCCTGTCCGGAGTTACCATTTTTGCGGCCACCATGGTGCCTGCCATAAAAGCATCCAGGGTGATGCCTGTGGACGCACTGAAACAGACGGACACTGTCAAAGTGAAGGCGAAGAAACTGAAGGTCAGTCCTCTGGTCCGCAGGATCTGGGGCTGCGAGGGAGAACTGGCATACAAGAACATAAAGCGAAACGGATTAAAGGGGACTGTCATCACCGTCTCCATAGCTGTGAGCGTGGTGATGTTCCTGACCATAAATTATTTCTGCGACTCCATTCAGAGGGTGAACACATATGACCTGGATCTGCCGTATCAGCTGGTGGCACAGTGCAGCCAGCAGGACAGCGGCAGACTCAGGGATTCGCTGCTGAAGATGGACGGTGTCGACGATGTCTTCACCGGAGAAGTGATCATCTACACGTTTGACAGCAGCGACGAAAATACAGACCTGGCCAACGGCGACATAGCGGACAGGAAATACATCTCTTCCGAGTATGAAGAGGTCAATCTGAAATCCATGTCCCTGGTGGTGGTGGACGATGCCGATTTCATTGAGATCCTCCGTAAAAACGGATTGGATGAGAGGGAATATTTCGGTTCCGGACTGAAGGGCGTGCTGCTGGATGATCTGTTCAGGGAAGACGGATCCGGAGGGGTTTTCGATCCGGACATCGTCGGTCAGAGCCTCCACTATGACAAGGCTGAAGACAATCCTCCGTCGGTGGAAGTCGGCAGTCTGGTGAAATATGACGGGGACACCCGCGCATACAAGCTCATCCCCAAGGACAACGTGGGGTTATTTGTTCCCGAATCCATGTATTTTACACATGCGGCTGTGACTCTGGGAGAGGATTATCTGACTCATGAATTCTGCGTTGTTACGGATGAACCGAAGGAAGTCAGGGAAAAGATATATGAGCTGTTTGAAAATGAAGGCTATGAGAACTACAGCTGTATGGATCTGTCCAATGCAACCGAGATCATGGATACCGTGACGCTCACTCTCAAGACGGCTATGTACGGTTTCACGACGCTGCTGACTCTCATCGCTGTGGCCAACATAGTAAATACCATTTCCACGGGGGTGCTCCTGCGGAGAAAGGAATTTGCAATGTACAAGTCAATGGGGATGACGGGCAGCGGTTTCAGGAAGATGATCCGTCTGGAAACCGTTCTCTACGGCCTCAGAGCGCTGATCTTTGCAATACCTGCATCGATCCTTCTCAGCTATCTGATGTACAGTACCCTGGAAACCAAATTGATGACATTCCGGCCGGACTGGCTCATGTACATCCTGGTGGTGGCGGCAGTCTTTCTGGTTG
>JAIKWW010000036.1 GCA_024684465.1 Clostridia bacterium
AGGTTCTGTCGGCGCTGAGCTCCATCGCACAGAGTGCACACAAGATGACAAACGACACTCGTATGCTCCAGCATCTGAAGGAGGTTGAGGAGCCGTTTGAGAAGAAGCAGATCGGTTCTTCCGCCATGGCATACAAGAGAAATCCTATGAGGAGCGAACGAGTTGCTTCCCTTTCCAGATACGTTGAGAGCAATCTGGTGTCCGCTGCTATGACTGCTTCCACCCAGTGGTTCGAGAGAACTCTGGACGATTCTGCAAACCGCAGGATCATCCTTCCGGAGAGTTTCATGGCGATCGATGCGGTTCTGGATATCCTCTCAAATGTATGCTCCGGACTGGTGGTTTACAAGGAAGTGATCAGAAAGCACGTGATGGCTGAGATCCCGTTCATGGCTACAGAAAATATCATCATGGAAGCTGTCAAGAAGGGTGGCGACAGGCAGGAACTTCACGAGGCCATCCGCGTTCACTCCATGGAGGCTGGCAGACAGGTGAAGGAATTCGGCAGACCGAACGATCTCCTGGAAAGAATCGCAAAGGATCCGATGTTCGGACTCACAGAGGATGATGTGAAGAAGCTGACCGAACCTTCCGACTACATCGGACGCTCTGCTGAGCAGACAGCTGAATTCCTCGAGGAATATATCAAGCCTGTGATCGAGGAAAACAAGGAATATCTCGGACATGAGGTGGAACTCATCGTCTGATCGGACAATCGGAAATTTCCGGGGTTTTAAGAAATGGAAAAAGTGACAGCACAGCAGCTGCTCAGAGATGCCAGCAAGATAGTGGTGAAGCTGGGCAGCAATACCATATCCGACGAGCACGGCATGGTGAACAGGGAGATAATGAAAGATATCGTGGGCCAGATCATGCGTCTCATAAATGAGGGCAAGAGGGTCACGATAGTCTCCTCCGGAGCTACCATATGCGGCGTCGCTGCAATTGACAAGTGGCACAGGAAGAGCGATATGAACTATAAGCAGGCACTCAGCGCCATCGGACAGGTGGAGCTCATGAACGCCTACAAGCAGCTCTTCTGGGAGTATGGGGTCCACGTGGGACAGATTCTGCTGACGGGAGATGACTTCCACGATCACAAAAGGGAACTCAACATCAGAAACACTCTCTTCACGCTGGTGGACGAGGGCGTCGTTCCCGTGATCAATGAGAATGACAGCGTCAGCACCGAGGAGTACAAGATCGGGGACAATGACACTCTGAGTGCGCTCACATCGGTGCTCTGGGATGCGGATGTCCTGGTGCTCATGAGCGACATTGACGGGGTCTATGACAAAGATCCCAACACCTATGAGGATGCGAAGTTCATCGATTTCGTGGAGGATGTGAAGAAACTCAGGACTCAGATCAGTACTGAGGGCAAGAGCAGTTTTGGTACCGGCGGCATCGTTACTAAGCTCAACGCTGCTGAGATCGTTAATGAGTACGGAATAAGCATGATCCTAACCAACAGCAGAAAGGAAAATATCCTGGGCCGGCTGGAGGACGGAGAAGAAATGGCTACTGTTTTCTTCGGAAGATAAGAAGAGGGGGCTGAGAAATGAAGCTTGCAGTTATCGGCGCCGGTAACATAGGCGGCGCAATCATCAGAGGATATCTGGCGGCAGGTAATGCTCCGGATGATATCATCGTATGCGGACATCACCTGCGGCGCCTTGTGAGGCTGCAGGAAGAACTGGGAGTAGGTCTTGCCGAGACACCGGCGGATGCCGCGGCTCTGGCAGACACGGTACTGGTGGCGGTTAAACCAAAGGACGTGGCTGCGGTGCTGGGTGAGATCGGGGCGGCAGATTGCAGGCCGCTCATCATTTCGGTTGCTGCCGGGAAGACGCTGGCGGAACTGGATGCGATGCTGGGAGGCACGGAGGATAAGGCTTCCGGGTTCAGGATAATACGTGCCATGCCGAATACGCCGGCGGCTGTGGGGGCAGGAATGACTGCGATCTGCCGCGGGCAGTCGGCCACGGAACAGGATGCTGAGATGTCCCTTGAAGTGTTTAAGTCCGTGGGTCGGGCTGTAGAAGTGCCTGAATCTCTCATGGATGCTGTTACCGGACTTTCAGGCAGCGGACCTGCGTTCGTATACATGTTCATTGAAGCTCTTGCTGATGGCGGAGTGGCTGTGGGGCTGCCTCGTCAGAAGGCTGTGGAACTGGCTGCTCAGACTGTGCTGGGCTCTGCCCGCATGGTTCTGGAAACCGGGGATGCTCCGGGAGAACTTAAAGATGCAGTATGCTCGCCGGGAGGAACTACCATAACCGGCGTCAGGGAACTTGAAGCATCGGCATTCCGCAGTGCTGCCATTGAAGCGGTGATAGCTGCCGCTGAAAAATCTGCGTCCATGTAGGCTGCAGAAGGACAACTTATATTATTACTGCTAAAAAAACCATCCTTTGGATCCTGTTGGGGACCCGGAGGATGGTTCGTTTTTTTTACCCGGCCGTCATCTGTTGACCATCAGCTTCTTGATTGCGGTGTCGATGCCGTTCAGAGTGAGTTCGTACATAGGCATCTCGTTGCGGATGAGTCTCAGTGACTGATTGCCGTAAACCCAGTCCCAGGTGGATTCCTGAAGGGGGTTCAGCCATATCAGATGAGGATATCTGGTGGTGAATCTGCGTATCCACTTAATCCCAGGCTCGTTGTTGTAAAAGTTTCTGTAGCATGCTCCGCCTATGTGTGTGAGCTCGGACAGAGCCATGGTGCCGTCGCCCACAAGGATCACCTTGTAGTCGCTGTCGCAGTTGTTGAGTACCCAGCTGGTCGGGATAGTGGCCCGTTTGCTGCAGCTGGGATCCACGAAGAGATCCTGATAGAAGATGTTGTGGAAATAGAACACCTTCAGATCTTTAAAGTGATTCGATTCGTGGGCTGCCTGAAACAGCTGGCTGCAGAGTCTGCTGTATTCAGCCATGGAGCCGCCGGAGTCGAAGAGGAGGAGGACTTTGACTGAATTTTTCCTCGGACGGTTGAAAACCAGCTTCAGATTGCCTGCGTTGTTGCAGGTTTCCTGAATGGTACCCTCCAGGTCCAGCTCGGTCTTGGGACCTTCATTCTTACTTGAGAACTGGCGAAGCTTTCGGAAAGCCATCTGAAAGCTGCGTATATCAAGGATGTTGTCCTCTCTGAAGTCTCTGAAATTTCTGTCACCTGCGATCTGGATGGCTGATCTGTGCCGGCCTTCGCCTCCGATGCGGATACCTGCAGGATTGTAGCCGCCGTGTCCGAAAGGAGAAGTGCCTCCTGTACCGATCCAGTGGCTGCCGCCGTTGTGCTCCTCGTGCTGGTTCTTCAGACGGTCCTCCAGCATCTTCTGAAGCTCGTCGAAGTCATACTGGGGGAATTCCCTCATGAGCTGCTGAAACTGCTCCGCAGCCTCTTTCAGATCCTTATCCAGCCATGTCCAGACCTCCTCAGGAATCTCTTCCGGAGTTTTGACCCCTTTAAAGAATTCTGCGAAGGCCAGGTCGAACTTGTCATAGTCGGCTTCGCTCTTGATCAGAACGGCTCTGCACAGATAGTAAAACCCGCTGAGACTGGAATTTGCAAGACCCTGCTCCAGTGCATCCATGAGGCTCATCCACTCGTTCAGTGAGATCTTGAGCCCCCGTTCCCTCAGCAGGAAAAAGAACCTGTAAAACATCGTCCTGCCTCCTTAAAAGCGTATGCCTCTGCGCTTGTGTTTCTCGAATACGTCTATATCCTGATTCTTCTTTAATAAAGTGCCTATGAACGGAAATTCCGTGGTGATCATATCCACGTTGGCGCCGCCCAGCACAAGAGCCTGAAGCCAGTCCAGAAGCTCTGATGTGCTCGGCTTCTTCTGGATATCAGGCATGGAACGTATCCAGTAAAACGCCTGCATTGCCATGTCCACAAGTTTTCTGCTCATGTCAGGGTAGTGGACTTCGACGATCTCCCTCATCTTATCTGCATTAGGGAATTCGATATAATGGAAAATACAGCGGCGCAGGAATGCGTCAGGCAGTTCCTTTTCGGCGTTGGAAGTGATGATGACGATCGGCCTGAATTTTGCCGAGATCATTTCCTTTGTCTCGTGGATGTAAAATTCCATTTTATCCAGCTCCCACAGGAGGTCGTTAGGGAATTCCAGATCCGCCTTGTCGATCTCGTCGATGAGGAGAACGCACTGTTTGTCGCTGGCAAAGGCTTCGCCCATTTTGCCGAGCTTTATGTATTTTCTGATGTCATCGACGCCGGCTTCTCCAAATTGGCTGTCGTAGAGGCGCTGCACTGTGTCGTAGACGTAGAGACCCTCCTGGGCCTTTGTGGTGGATTTTATGCTCCAGATCTTGAGCTCCATGTCCAGCGACTGGGAAATCGCCTCAGCCAGCATGGTCTTGCCGGTGCCGGGTTCGCCCTTGATCAGCAGCGGTTTCTTGAGAGCCATCGCGATATTAACCGAATTCATGAGTTCCGGTGATGAAACATATTTCGAATCTTGTTTAAAACTTGTTATCATAATAATCGTCCCTCCGCATTATCGTACATGACTTCATTATATATTACGAATGGGTACAATTCTCGTGTAAATTTCAAAAAACACAGCAACTTTTTCAAAAAAATTATAATTTTTGAAAAAGAGATGTTGCAATGATGATATTAATAGTGTAATATATACGAGTGCCTGCGAGAGTGGGCGGCGAGTGAATGGAATTGAACGACCTACGGATGATTTGAAAAATCAGTGTTAAAAAGTTCTTGACATTGACCGAATGAAATGGTAATATATCATTCGGACACGCGTTAAAGACGTGTTGAACACATCGCAAATGTGGCGGGATAGCTCAGCTGGCTAGAGCGTCCGGTTCATACCCGGAAGGTCGAAGGTTCGATCCCTTTTCCCGCTACCAATATGGGCGCTTAGCTCAGCTGGGAGAGCATCTGCCTTACAAGCAGGAGGTCATAGGTTCGAGCCCTATAGCGCCCACCATTAACCGTCATCGCTGGCGGTGTAATAAAATGCGGCTCGGTAGTTCAGTTGGTTAGAATGCCAGCCTGTCACGCTGGAGGTCGACGGTTCGAGCCCGTTCCGAGTCGCCATTTTTTTACGAATAAGCGCAAATGCGGTGGGTGTCGTCAAGTGGTTAAGACCCAGGGTTGTG
>JAIKWW010000040.1 GCA_024684465.1 Clostridia bacterium
AAAGATAAATTATATGTTTTCCTCTCATTTTCATCAGAAATGTTACCAAAATCATTGATTTAAAAATTACACGGTGTTATGATTAAATCAGAAGTTATGTAACCCAATTGAGCGTAGGAGTTTGGTTTTATGAGTAGCAGCAAGCCGCTGAAAGTGAGAATGCTGGGAGAATTCAGCATAGAACACGACGGTAACGTGATATCTGACACTGAAGGAAGATCGAAGAAGTTATGGCTCTTCATCGAGTACCTCATGACATTCCGGGGCAGAGAGATTTCCCAGAATGATCTCATTGATCTGCTCTGGCCGGATGATCAGAACGGAAATCCGTCAAATACATTAAAAACCCTGGTGCACAGAGCCAGGACCATGGTTGATTCCCTTGAGTACATGGACTCAAAGGACCTGATAGTCTACAAACGCGGCACATATGCCTGGAACGGAGATGTAGACATGGAAGTGGATCTGGACGTGTTTGAGAGTCATATTAAAAACGCGGAACAGAAGGACATATCCATCGAGCAGAAACTCAATGAATATACGCAGGCTATCGAACTGTACAAGGGCGATTTTCTGCCGAGACTTGAGCTGGAAGCGTGGGCTGTGCCTATCTCCACTTACTATCACACGATGTATACCAGGGCCGTGGCTGAAACTCTGGAGATTTTAGCCGGGGTAAAGGACTGGGATACCATCATCCAGATCTCCCAGAAGGCTATCGAGATCGATCCGTATGACGAAAAATTCCATATCCATCTGATCCAGGCTCTGGTTAACACAAAGAACCAGCAGCTGGCAAAGAATCACTATGAAACAGTGAAGAAGATGTTCTTTGAGCGTTTCGGAGTGGCGCCTTCCAACGAGTTCAACGCTCTCTACAAGAAGGTTATCCGCACCATGCATCAGCCGGAAAACAATCTGGAGACCATCCGCAGCCAGCTGGCTGAGACGGATCAGGAATCCGGCGCATTCTACTGCGAATATGAAGTCTTCAGAGAGATTTATCAGCTGGAAGTGAGAAATTCCGCAAGAACGGGACAGTCCATTTTCCTGTGTCTTATAGCTGTGAATGATAATAAGGGCGAAACACCGAACCAGCGCCAGCTGAACAATGCCATGAGCAAGCTGCTGCTGACTGTGAACGAATCCCTGAGACGGGGAGACGTATACACCAGGTATTCCCCGTCACAGTATCTGGTCATGCTCCAGATGCTGACTTTTGAAAATGCTCAGATGGTAATAAAGAGAATAAAGAAACGTTTCAAGCACGAGTATCCGAAGCTCACAGCAAAACTCGAAACGGAAGTAATACCTATCGAGACGCTTATCTGACACTCTGCCAGCGCAAAATGTAATCGCGTCGGAAATTATTTGATTACATAAACAGGTTATTTTGGAAAGAAAACAATTCAAATGGAATTATTTTTAACATCTTGGAAGTGAAACCGGGAAAATGTTTCCGAAATGTTACCGGCGGTTAATATAATACGACTGCAGAAGAAAAATCGCGGGGAAGCGGCAAACGATGAAAATGAATCGAATTTTCACCCCGCGGCGGGCACAGTTTGTTATGACATTATATCAACTGCAAGAATTGAGCAAAGGAGTCCGGCAAGATGGGCGAGGTATTTTTATTGAAGGTTCTTGATTACAAGGACAAGATGATTTCCGGTAAGTTGTTTGACGTTGAGAGAAATAAACATTACGACTATGACAATCTGTCTCAGATCCTCATGCTGATAAGCGGGATCCTCGGAGAGAACAGAGCGGAGGATATGCAGAAGGACGCAGTTTACACCTCTGCCTCCAAAGAGGGATACTTTGAAATGGTAAGCGGAGAGAAATCCTGGCTTTTGAACAAGCTCAGAGTGTTCAGAACTTTTAAGCTGAGCATCTGCTTTACCAATTTCAATACCTGGCAGGGAGAATTGTGGTGTGTGGACACCGGATCCCACAATGCATTCCGCAGCGTCCTGGAGCTCATGCTGCTGCTGAACGCTGAACTTGAGAGCGCAGCTGCAGGAGGCGAAAGTATCGCAGCTGAAGTGGGGGCATGATAAATGACAGAGATCAAGGAAAATATCGGTGTTAAAAGGGAAAACCAGTTTGACATCATCGAAGTGTACGATTTTACGGATATGAATCCGGCAGGTCTGTTTTCCAATAATATGTACGGTCAGGGGCTGGTATTTAACAATCTCATGACACTGGTTATGCTTGTGGAAGATTGCATGAATCACAATGCATATCCCCAGCCGATGACCCGGCACAGAAAACTGGATGCATCAGAAGATGCTCACGGAGAGGGAAACAGCTTCCTGGAGACGTGTGACATAAAACCGCCGGTTTTGGAAATGCCTTCCGAGTGGAAGGAAAAAAAGCCTCTTGGCACGTTCAGATTGAGGATCGTATTCCGAACCATGTCAGGATGGCAAGGTGATGTGGAGTGTCTGGATTCGGGAAAGACGCTCAGGTTCCGCAGCGACATGGAACTTATCATGTTCATGGCTGAGGAATTAAGGAGAAGAGTGGATGAAATCTCCGCGTAGCGGAGGAAGGCCGGCAGGGCCGGCGAAGTGTATGTGAAGAGAAACTGTGGGAGACCCGGCAGCGACTGCCGGGTCTTCTGCTTTTAGTGTCATCGCGAAAATATGAAGATGAATAAAGTCTTGAGAATTCACAGGCGTTGTGTTAAAATACCATACAGACTTGCTTGTGTAGCTCAGCGGATAGAGCGTCGGTTTCCTAAACCGTGCGTCGGGAGTTCGAGTCTCCCCACGAGCACCAGTAAAGAAGGCGGTTCGCTTTTGCGGGCCGTTTTTTCATTATAATAACCCGGAGGGTGTTTAATATTATTTATTATTAAGATGAAACGATACTCGTTGAAATGGTTGTAAATAGTTGTTAATATTGTCTTATCCCTTCGGAGGGACGGAGGGCAGAAACCGGAGTAGACAGGATGTATATTGATTTTGCCATAGCGCTGATCCTGCTGATCTGCATCTTTCGCGGTGAGAGACGCGGGCTCGTGCGCTCTTTTATAAATATGTTCGGCTGGGTGTTTTCACTGGGTGGAGCCATCCTGCTTCAGGGAAGATTTGTGGGGATTCTGGATGATCAGACCACGGTGAGAAGCGACATAACAGCCAAGATCGTGGAAACTATGAAGTTCCGGATCATCAGGGAAGCGGCGGATATCCCGGAGGGGGAATCTCTTCCTTCGTCGGTGCTGTCGGCATTGTCCCGGTCAGTGGAGAATGCCTACGAGTCAAAGGCTGCTGAGATGGCGGCGCCATATGTGGACGCTCTGATGAATATCATGAGCTTCTGCCTGCTGCTGATCGGCATAAAGCTGGCGCTGTTCATAATAGAGAGAATACTGATGCGCTTTGTGGAGGACGGGCCTCTGTCTGCCGTGGACAGCATAGGAGGTATATTGCTCAACACTCTGAAGGGCGCAGTGGTCTGCTATCTGATGGTTTTGGTGCTGATACTCGTGGCACTGCTCGGCAACATAGAGATCGTGTCACAGCAGGTCTCCGCCTCAGTGGTTGTGAATTTCCTGTCGGCGTTCGATCTGCTGCCTTTTGCGGACAACATGAGCGTACTGATGACCACGGATCAGGTGCCGCTGTCGATTTCAGACATAAAAAATCTGGATCTTTCGGCACTGAAACCGGAATGAGAAAAATAAGCCCCTGTAACATGATAGAACCGGAAGAAACCTGGGCTATAGGACAAAAATGTCGATAAAAAGGCTGTATCCATTGAAAATAAACGGATACAGCCTTTGTTTTTTTCTTCAGGTCTCAGTAGCGTTCGATGCGGACGTTCTTTCCCAGCTTTTGCAGGAGTTCCTTCAGATCGGTGACGTTGCGGCGCTTGATATCGAGCTCGATGTCCGTGCCGCCGGCTCCGGAACCTATGTGAGCTTCGTTTGTGGCCTCTCCCAGAAGGAAGAGCACGTCAGTGGACTCATCAACCAGCATTTTTACCAGCTGTGTCGCTCCGTCAGGCTGACTGAAGTCCGTGACCGTGTCGGGCCTGACATCACTTTCCACTTCATCGGTCACGTAGCGCTTCAGAAGATTTGCAGCGGAACTCAGGGTGAGAACCCCTTCTGTGACCAGATCTGTCCCCGCAATTTCTGCAGTCGGCGGAATCCCGTTGACTGCGGAGTCGTAGTTTACGTTTATGGGTTGTCCCGTCACCTTGGAAACGATGAGAGAAGTGGTGCCTCCACAGACTATTCTCTTGCCGGGAGCGCTCATGAGACGGTGGACCTCCTCCTGATCCTTGTCAGGGGAGGAAGCCGGTCCCACCATGGCGTGGGTGCACTTGCGGGGCAGTATCCTCACCGCCGCCGTTGTCACGTCATCAGTTGGATCGTCCTCGTACAGCAGGTTGCACACATCCATGAGAGCACGGACTATATCTCTGGCTGTCATGTTCTTTTGATATGTGCTCTGGAGAAAGCCCATGATGCTGGTGTGTCCCCAATCTCCTGACAGCTTCATGCCGGCTCCGGCCATCTCGACACCGTCCGAAAAGGCCACCAGCAGATCCCCGGGCTCCGCCGCGAAATGGCTTTCCAGCACTCTTTTTCCGGCGATCACTCGCTCCGTCTTTGGCGGCTCATCCAGGATGCCGTCCCTTATCATTATTACTTCCGGCCCGTCGAACTCCGCCATGTAAACCTCTCCCGAGGTCTTCACCGTGATTATGGTGAATGTGGAATAAGCCACGCCGTTAAGGGAGGATACCGGCAGCGTCTTGGAAATTGTCTCAACGCAGTCGTCGATGGTGGCACCGCCCCGGAGCATGGTGGAGATGATCTTGCCGGTGAGGGTTGCCAGGATATTCGCTCTGACTCCGCTGCCCATGCCGTCCGCCAGCACCATGATGGTCTGGTCCGGATCGTAGATAACGCTCACCCTGTCTCCGCACAGCTCTTCATTGTGCTTGTACAGGCTTTCGCTGAATGTCTCTGCGTAGAATTCCATCATTTCCACTCACTTTCACTTTCCAGAAGATTGTCTCTGAGCCTGTTGAAGGCAAGCTTTGTCTCCGCGGTGGTCTCGCCCAGCAGACTGGCGATCTCCTGTGCGACTCTCATCTGTTTCTCCACCACGTCCTTCGTGATATCAATGGTCTCAAGCCGCATGCGGGCAGCCTTCTCTATGAGCTCCGCTCTTTCAGTTACATCTTCCAGAAGCACCATGAAAACGTCCCGGCGGGCTTTGAAGAAAGTCGCATTGACAGTGCAGGTGATGGCTGGACACTTCAGCGCTTTTTTAAAGACGGCAGATTCCTTCAGTTTGGAAGACTCCAGGAAATCCTGAGGAAGGAAATCCGAGGCAGCCGTCCCCTGCAGTTCCTCGCCGGAACGGTCCAGAAGCTGCTCCGCCATCTTGTTTGAATCCCGGATCACCAGATCCCCGTCCAGAACCAGACAGCCTGTAGGCACATTGTCGAACATGAGATTCGACTGAGCCTCGGCGATGTCTCTGGAGTGAGGGATGCACATGTACGGGTCGGCCATGCCCTGATACACTGCGATGGCCTTGTCTCTGCAGCTGGGGTAGCCGCAGCCGCTGCAGTCCAGCATGTCCTTCTTGCTGCGCTTGTCTATGAGTTCCAGCAGCATCTCGATATCTTCCTCCGTCGGCTCAGGCGCAGGAAACTCCATGCGTCTGTAGGCCTTCCGGAGCTCAACCTCCACCTCCTCAGAAGGATTCCTCTTGTCAAGATGATTGATGTTTTCTTTGATTCCCTCAAGCCACCTGGTGCGGGCATCGAACTTGTCCAGCTTTTCCATTCTCAGGGTCGGCGCGCCGAGACATCCGTTGGTGCAGGTGAGTGCCTCCACGATGTGCCCGCTGATGTCGCGACCCAGTCCCTGCATGACGTCCCCAAGTTTCGTGACACCGTCGGCGGTCCAGAGCATGTATTTTTTCTTAATGTCTATATCCATGGCTCTGAACACTCCGGTCGTCTCATCCGTATAACGGTTGCGGTATGCTGAAACTGCATAGGTATCCTCATCCTCGTGCTCCGCTGAGATCGTAACTCCCTCTTCGTCCATCAGTCCCTTCAGCTCTTCATAGGTGATGTAGGCATCGATACCTCCGCTGCAGTCTTCGCTGTGGATCAGACGCAGATAAGCCAGGCAGGGGCCGATCCCCACAATCTTTATGTCATCTCCGTAGGCTTTTCGCATCATCAGTGCGTGAGCCTCCAGCGGAGTTACCACCGGAAACAGGCTGTGGAGCAGCTTTGGATAATATTTCTGGATAAGATAGTTGGAGCCCGGGCAGTGTGATGTGATCAGATTGGAGTACTTTCTGGAGTTGATGATCTTCTCATATTCCTGCAGCACCCGTCCGGTTCCCACGGCGGTCTCTTCCACGTGGAAGAATCCCATCTGTTTCAGAGCATAGGCCATGTTCCTCAGGTTGTAATTGCCAAAGTACATGGAATATGTCGCCGCCAGCGATACGTAGACCTTGCTGTCAGAATCCAGCAGTTCACGGACCTTGTCCTTGTCGGTGCTGTGGATCCCGGCGTCCTGGGGACATGCCAGGAAGCACTTTCCGCAGAAAACACAGCGGGCGTCGTTTATCTCAGCTTTATCATCCAGGATGGATATTGCTTTGACGGGACAGGCGCGGACGCACTTGTAGCAGTTCTTGCAGTTGGCATCTGCAAAGCGGAGCACCTGCCATTTTTTGTCAGAAGTTAAATGCGATCCCATTTCCGGACTCCTTTCTTCAGTAGTTTATTTGCGGTCAAAGAACCCATCGGCCGGATGGATTCCTGCCGTCTTTGAATTGTTTCTGTCAATATGATTTTATCACCGTGATGATATTAATGTAATGATAAGCGAAATAAATAATGATTGTACTTTTGCCTGAATATATTTTGAAAAATCCCCTTTGAACTTGCATTTATTTTGCCCAATTGATAAAATTAGCCTAAACTCAATAGAATTAACCGTGAATAGATTCGAAGGGAAAGACATTATGGATATTATTGACGTAAAAATATTGGAAGTACTGCAGGAGAATGCCCGGGTATCCATCTCCGAGCTCAGCAAGAAGGTAAACCTGTCTCTTTCGGCTGTAAGTGAGAGACTGAAGAAGCTGGAACATACAAATATGATCAGCCAGTATACGACGATCCTGGATCCGAAACTCATGGGCAAGGACCTGTCCGTGTTTATCAGCATCGGTCTGGAGTCCACCTCCGACACAGAGGCATTTTTGAAATTTGTCTCCGAAGAGGAGGAAATACTGGAGTGCTACTACATCACAGGTGAGTACGACTATCTCCTCAAGGTGACCACATCCAACACTCACACGCTGGAGGAGATCATGAACAAGATAAAGAGCTTCCACGGCATCAAGAGGACGCAGACAAATGTTATCCTCTCCACCACGAAGCACATGCACAGTGTTCATCCGGTACTCAGATAATGAACGGGGAGCATATCGAGCCCGCTTTCATGGAAGAAGCTCTGAAGCTGGCACGGGAGGCCGCTGCGGAGGGGGAAGTACCCGTGGGAGCGGTGGTAGTCTACGAAGACAGGATAATAGGCAGAGGCAGGAATTTTACAGACGGCTCCGGGGATCCCACGGCGCACGCTGAATTCCTGGCTATGAAAGACGCCCTGGGCAAAGTCCCGGGCGTTTTCAGACTCACGGGATGTGATCTGTACGTCACTCTGGAGCCCTGCGCCATGTGTGCCGGAGCCATCGTCCACATGAGGGTGGGCAGAGTGATAATAGGGGCGCCGGATCCCAAGACGGGAGCATGCGGGTCTGTGATGAACGTGGCGGAGCATCCGGCGCTGAACCATCATCCGCAGATCGTCAGGGATGTACTTCCGGAGGAATGCGGCGGCGTGCTCCGATCATTCTTCAGACGAATGAGGGAAAGAGGACGGCGCCGTTAATATTTCCCCAATTAACTATTGGAATGAAATGATTTTTTTTATATAATGAAAGTTGCTAAAAATTTCGGAGGCTGGATGCCTGAAAATATTGAAAAAGTCGAAAGGAAGATATATTAAATGAAACGATTTGCGGGAGTATTTATGGCAGCTGCCCTGACGGTGATGTCGGCGGCATCTGTATTCTCATTTGCCGATGGCGGGGAATTTGCGCTGAAGAACAGCACCCCGACGGACGGATACGAAAAAGTCCAGTCTGCAAATGTCATGGTGAAGCTGTTCTTCACAGAGGAGGTTTCCGGCGAGACGACTGCGGACATGTTCACTTTTGAGGACGAGGAGGGCAACAAGGTACCTTTTAAGCTGGTTCCGGATCCTTCCGACAAGACAAACCTGAACCTGCTCTGCGAGAATGACCTGACAGACGACGTGTCCTACAAGGTGACCGTTTCCAAGGATCTGGAAAGCGCTGACGGCGACACTCTGGGCAAGGACGCTACGGTTGAATTCTCCACAAAGTCCAGCAACATGGGCCTGGGCTACATGCTGCTCATGGTGATCATGATCGCGGTTATGTCATTTACTACGATCAGAGACAAGAAGAAGAAGGAAGAGGCCAAGGAGGCCTTCGGCTCCAGAGGCGGCATGGAGGGAAAGGTGGAGACCAACCCGTACAAGCTGGCTAAGGAGAGAAATATCTCAGTGCAGGAAGCTTCCAGGATAATCGCCGAGGAAAAGGAAAAGGCGAGAAAGAAGCAGGAGAAGATGGAGTCAAAGTACGGCAAGGAAGTGACCGCATCAAAGAACAGGGAACAGGCTCCGAAAAAGGCAGCGAAGCCTGAGAAGAAGATCCACAAGGTAAAGACCAGAAGAATCGTGAAGAGGTAGCAGATGATGGCAGAAGAAACAGAGATCAGAGAAAAAGAGAATTTTATCGAAAAGGAGATCGATAAGGACCTGAAGGCGCAGGTTTACGGACGGGAGATCAAGACCCGCTTTCCGCCGGAGCCTAACGGCTATCTGCACATCGGACACGCCAAGTCGATATGCCTGAATTTCACACTGGCAAAGAAGTACGGCGGAAAGTGCAATCTCAGATTTGACGATACAAATCCGGTGAAGGAGGATACGGAATACGTCGACTCCATCATGGAGGATGTGAAGTGGCTGGGTTTCGAATGGGCGGACCTGTGCTACGCATCCGACTATTTTGACAAGATGTACGAGTGCGCAGTCACTCTGATAAAGAAGGGGCTGGCATTCGTGGACGATCTGAATGCAGAACAGATCAGGGAATACCGCGGAACACTCACGGAGCCGGGTAAGGAAAGTCCTTACAGAAACCGCTCCATCGAGGAGAACCTGCAGCTCTTTGAGGAGATGAGGGAAGGAAAGTACGCTGACGGCGAAAAGGTTCTGAGAGCAAAGATCGACATGAGCTCCCCTAACATGAACATGAGGGACCCTGTAATCTACAGGATCGCCCATGCGGATCATCACAGAACAGGAAGCAAGTGGTGCGTATATCCTATGTACGACTTCGCTCATCCTATCGAGGATGCGATAGAAAATATCACCCACTCCGTGTGCACCATGGAATTTGAAGATCACAGGCCTCTGTACGAATGGGTCCTCAGGGAGACAGGCTGGGTTGAACCGCCGAGACAGATCGAATTTGCAAGGCTCAACGTGACCAACACTCTGATGAGCAAGAGATATCTGAAGAAGCTGGTGGACGACGGCGTGGTTGAAAGCTGGGATGACCCGAGAATGCCGACGGTTTCCGGCATGAGACGCAGAGGATACACTCCGGAATCCCTCAGGGACTTCTGCGAGAGGATCGGCGTTGCAAAGGCAAACAGCCTGGTGGACGTGGCACTGCTGGAGAACTGCATCCGTACAGACCTGCAGGATAAGGTGGAGAGCAGAAATGTAATCCTGGATCCCCTGAAGGTGGTTATCACAAATTATCCTGAGGGACAGACTGAGGAATGCGATATCGAAAACAACAAGAACGTTCCTGAGATGGGCACCAGAAAGGTTCCTTTCTCGAGAGAACTGTATGTGGAGAGAGAAGACTTCATGGAAGTTCCGGTAAAGAAGTACTTCCGTCTGTTCCCGGGCAATGAAGTCCGCTTCAAGGGAGCTTACTTCATCAAATGCAACGAGGTTATCAAGGATGAGGCGGGCAATGTTACCGAGCTGCGCTGTAGCTACGATCCGGAAACCAGAAGCGGCTCCGGTTTCGAGGGACGCAAGGTCAAGGGCACGATCCACTGGGTAGACGCAGCTACGGCTGTTCCTGTGACAGTGAGACATTTCGACTACCTGAAGATCGATGACGGTACCGGCAACGAGATCATGAACCCGGATACGATGACGGTTTATGAGAATGCCATGGCAGAGCCTGCACTGGGTGATTCCCAGCCGGGTTCCAGGTATCAGTTCTTCCGTCACGGATATTACATCGAAGATACGAAGCTCAGCAAGCCTGACGCAAAGGTGTTCAACCAGATCGTGGGACTGAAGAGCTCATGGAAGCCTAAGAACTAGGCGGGGCGAAAACGCCGGGGCTGCAGCCCCGGCGTTTTCTATATTGATCAGAATCTGTTAGCCAGTGCGGTAGCCTTGACGATGCCGTCTGTCTTTTCCAGAGCGCCCACCTCGAAGCAGGACGGGATCAGGACTTCGCCAACATTTCTCCAGTTCAGATACTTCATGGCTCTCTCGTATGCTAAAGTGAGACCGTCAAATGTGGTCATGGAATCTTCCTCGCAGGCACTGATGAGAGCTGCTTCCTTGCCGGTAATGTCAGTGCCTGCCATGATGAAGCTCCAGAGTTTGTCGAAGATAACCTTCATCTGTGCAGGCATCGTGAACCAGTAAACCGGCATCACGAATACAACAGCTTCGGCGTTCTTTATGAGACCCGCAACCTCAGTGAAGTTCGGATCCTGAAGACATGGATCTGCAGTGGTGTTCTTTGCGCATGCCTTGCAGTCGAAGCATGGCTTGATGTCTGCGTGTGAAACATCGTAGAGAGTCACTTCGTGACCGTTCTCCATGGCCTTCTTTATAAAAGCGGCAGCCATGGTGTTTGTGTTACCGTTCTTGCGTCCGCTGGATGTAAGAACAAGAATTTTCTTGCCCATTTTCAATTCCTTTCGTTTATTCCGGTTCTGAAAACCTGTCTGTTAATACGGATATGATAATTTTATCACAACCCATGGTAAAAACAAGGCTGAATGGATTGAAGCCGTTTCCCCATCACAGTAAAAGATTTTTACATAAAAGCGCTAAAGTGCTTGAATTTTTATATGAAAATAAGTAACATTTTATATGAGTGTTTGTGCCTGAACCGCAGAGACACTCAAATTGTCGTTATTCTATCAATATTTAAGGAGATTAATCAAAATGAAAGCAATCGTAAAGGCGTACAACAGAGTCAGTCTGATCCTGAGGATCATTATCGGACTGATCATCGGCGCCGTACTCGGTTTTGTGCTCCCGCAGGCTACGCCGATAGCAATTCTGGGAACGCTGTTCGTAGGCGCACTGAAGGCCATCGCGCCTGTTCTGGTATTTTTCCTCATCATGTCTTCCATCTCCCGGGCATCCGGCGGGATCGGCAAGCGTTTCAGAACAGTTATGGTACTCTACATGGTCAACACGCTGCTGGCATCCATACTTGCAGTAGTAATGAGCTTCATGTTCCCTATCAAGATGACTCTCGCGGACACCGGCGTTGATCAGGCTTCCCCTGAGGGCATCGGCGAAGTATTCATGACGCTGCTGAACAACTGTGTTACAAATCCGTTTTATTCCATAGCAAATGCAAACTATCTGGGCATCCTGCTCTGGTCCGTGGTTCTGGGCCTGGCCCTGAAGATCGGTGCCGGAGAGGGCATAAAGACAGGTCTGCAGGAATTCTCCAACGCCATCACAACTGCGGTAAGATGGATCATCAATCTGGCTCCGTTCGGTATCTGCGGTCTGGTATTCTCCGCTGTGTCCGAGAACGGCATGAGCATCTTCGTTGAATACGGAAAGATCATCGCACTGCTGGTAGGCTGCATGTTCGTAATGGTATTTGCAGTTCTTCCGCTGCTGGTATTCGTAACCATCAGACAGAATCCCTATCCGCTGGTACTCAGATGCGTAAGAGACTCCGGTATCACAGCATTCTTCACGAGAAGCTCCGCTGCAAACATCCCGGTAAACATGAACCTCTGCGAATCACTGGGACTGGACAAGGACTTCTATTCTGTTTCCATTCCTCTGGGATCTACTATTAATATGAACGGTGCCGCTATCACCATTACCATCATGACACTGGCAACGGCATCAACGCTGGGAATCCACGTTGATATCCCTACGGCCATCGTTCTGAGTCTTCTGGC
Organism: Clostridia bacterium; assembly: GCA_024684465.1. Classification (GTDB taxonomy): domain Bacteria; phylum Bacillota; class Clostridia; order Peptostreptococcales; family Anaerovoracaceae; genus JAIKWW01. The sequence continues at coordinate 12,352 of JAIKWW010000040.1, forward strand.
TGCTGTGGGCGCATGCGGTGCATCCGGTGTTGCAGGCGGCTCACTCCTGCTGATCCCTATGGCATGTTCACTTTTCGGCATTTCCAACGATATCGCAATGCAGGTTGTAGGTGTGGGATTCATCATCGGCGTTATCCAGGACAGCTGCGAGACAGCACTGAACTCCTCCGGAGACGTTGTACTCTGCGCATCTGCTGAATTCATGCACTGGAAGAAGGATGGCAAGGAAGTGAAAGTTTCCATGAAGTCAGTGGGAACTACCTCCGACAGAGCCCGCATCGGTGAAGCTGAAAGAAGAATGGCCGACAACGACGGCAACATGAACGAGTAATATTTCCGGGTGACCATTTTTTCTAAAAAAATTGCATTTTTGGATAAAAAGTAAAAAAAGTAGAAGACAATAGTTGCATCCGGTAGTAATATAAATACGTTCCAAAAATGAAAAAGGGAACGGTAATAAAACTGCAAGACAGAACCGTTCGGGGTCATATAGAAATTATCCTAAATTTCAACATAACATCACACACAAAACTCAACATTCAACAACAAAACAAAATTTACTCAACACAAAACCACTAAATCAACAATATTCCAGACCCCGGACGGATATTTAAAAATGAACAACACGTTTACCGGAATTCTTCGGTAGAACTCTTTCAACAAACCCATCG
>JAIKWW010000073.1 GCA_024684465.1 Clostridia bacterium
ATGCGTTCCATGTTGTAGTAGTGGATATAGGATGCTATTGCGTCAATCAAATCTGTTTTTGAAGTAAAGCGCTTTCCATAGTACGTTTCACGCTTCAGATTCTGGACATAGAAATACCCCCAAGTAGGTTTTATATTTCAATGTCCTACTTGGGGGTAGCATATCAAACCTCCCGGGACCGGATATTTTTTTCGGAGCTTTTATTCCCGTAACATATGTTACGGCACTGACAGGACTCATACTCTATACTGTTAACATCAACAACGTATAATGACTTACAATGAGTGAACAGTGAGGTATAAAGATGATCAGAAAGATCGTAGAGATAGACGAAAGTAAATGCAACGGATGCGGCGCCTGCGCCGAGGCCTGCCACGAGGGCGCCATCGCCATGATAAACGGCAAGGCGAAGCTCGTGAGAGATGACTACTGCGACGGACTGGGGGACTGCCTGCCGGAGTGCCCGGTGGACGCCATCAGGATCGTGGAGCGTGAAGCTGCGGACTACGACGCGGCGGCAGTGGCTGAGAATATGAAGGCTCGTCAGGAGGCTGAAAGCTGCGACTGTCACGGGGATCACGGTCATCACGGTCACGGACACGGATGTCCGGGAAGCGCCCCGCGTCAGTTGGAACCGGGCCACGGCTGCCCGGGCAGCGCGCCGAAAACGGTTCTGGCGCCTCACGGCTGCCCGGGCAGTGCTCCACAGGCTGTGGAGGGCGGAGCATCCTCCGGCGAAACACATCAGGTCCCGAAGATGCAGAGCATGCTCCGCCAGTGGCCGGTTCAGATCCAGCTGGCTCCTGTGAGGGGCGACTTCTATGAAAACGCGAAGCTCCTCATTGCTGCGGACTGCACTCCGTTTGCCTACGCCAACTTCCACGAGGATTTCATAAAGGATCACGTGGTCCTGGTGGGCTGCCCGAAGCTGGATCCTGTGAACTACGCGGAGAAGCTGTCAGCCATCATCCGGGAGAACAACATAAAGAGCGTCTCCGTGGTGAGAATGGAGGTTCCATGCTGCGGCGGCCTGCAGAACGCGGCAATGACCGCTTTGCAGCAGAGCGGCAAGTTCCTGCCGTGGTCCGTCACAACAATTTCTCTGGACGGCAAGATTATCGAAAAACTCTAATCCTTTAGATGAAATAACACTATGAAAAAACACCTCGCAAATACTGCGAGGTGTTTGTAAGCAGTCAAGTAAAATACACATTTTTTCGCCACAAAGTGCACACTTTTCCAGCTCCGTTTTAGCCAGTAATTGATTGATGGTGCTCGAGGCGATAACTGTTGCCAGTCATATTAATTATCTCGCAGTGATGGATCAGACGGTCCAGTAGGGCAGTCGTGATGGTAGCATCACCGAGAAATTCGGCCCACTCATCGAATCCTTTGTTGGATGTGATGATCAATGATGTTTTCTCAGACATCGCGGAAACGAATGTGAAGAAAAGGAACTAATCCATTCCTTTCATCTTTTTATATACATCGCCGCGAGGACCGGCAATGGCAGTATCAATTACAATAATCTCCCCGTTTATAATCGTATAGATAACGCGGTATCCGCCGATTCGAATACGATAGTAGTAATTTCTTTTACCTTTAATTCTTTTGACATCCACCTTTTCCGGATGATCTCCGACCAAAAGCTCTCTTATAGCGTCTTCGTACTGTTCACGTACATCCTCGTGCACTTTCAGGAATTTATCACTGGCTTTTGTGTACCTGATCTTGTAAGCGATATTCATTTGACGATCCATATCCCGACTCACCTCAAAGTGTAAACTCTTTTGTTGAAGAAATGGTCAGGTCGTCGTCGGAGAGCTTTTCAATCTCTGCAAGTACTTCTGCTGACTCTTCCTCATCCGCATCCTGAATGTTGGCTGTCAGTCTGTAAAAAGGATCTTGTTTGAGCTTCTCCACGTACTCCATGACTCCTTGCTTTATAAGGTCCGTCATGGTCAAGTTAAAAATAGCAGCTACATGCTTGATATCCTGTATATCTGCTTCTTCCATTTTAAAGTTTACTGCTTTCACTGCCATGGTAACCCCTCCTTTACATATAGTATATACCGTAAAGACGGTGTTTACAAACATATGATATAAAAAACTTACAGTGAAAAATCATATTCTTCTCGAGGCTTTACGCCGTTTTTCCGGTTCTTGAAGTCCAGGAGGAAGCTGAGTATCTCCACCTTGCGGGAGCGGTTTACCAGCTCGATGAGTTCGTCTATGTTGTCCTCAGTGAACACCTCGAGTTCCGCCAGAACAGCCAGCGTTTCCAGGTCCTCAGCCGAGATCACGAATTCCATAGCCGCCTTGGCGTTATTCCTGAGGAAAGACCGGTACATGTCCGTGGACTCCTCAGTGAGCATGCATCCGGAACGCAGGCGCTCGGAGGCTATGAACATTTTGTCCCTGAACCGGTCGAAGCTGTCGAAGAGGCCGTCGTAGGTGGCGAAGTCAAAGGCTGTGCCCCCGGAATCCTCCCCGATGGTCACACAGTTCATGATAGTCTCACGCATCACCTCATCCCCATGCTCCTTCCGTCCGCTTCGAACGTCCGGGATGTACACCGCAGCGTACTGCTCGTGGGCGTCCCCGAAGCCGATGTGGAGCATCCTGAGCCTGCGGCAGCCTGCAAAAGCCCGTTCTCCGATCTTCTTTACGGAAGCCGGGATCCACAGCTCCTTAACCGGACTCTTGTAAAATGCCTCCGGGCAGATCTCCGTCACATCCTCCGGGATGGCGATCTCGTCCTCACCGGCGAAGCTGGCCAGCACTGCATTTCCATCATCTCCCCGGCGCATCAGCATCTTCCGTTCCGTGTAGTAATGAGGATTGCCGTCGGCCACCCGTATCTCACGCAGTTCAGATGGTCTGTCATCCCATTCATTCCCTACAGCAAATGCTCCCATGCCTATTTCAGCAAGTCCCTCCGGGAGTACAAAACTTTTCACAGCAGTCCCCCTGAAAGCATGCTCCCGGATTTCTCTCACCGAGTCGGGTATCCTCACCGCCGGAAGGTTGTCGCACTCAGCAAAAGCCGACTCGCCGATCGTCTCCAGCCCTTCCGGCAGACTGACGCCGCCCAGGTTGTTGCAGGCAGCAAATGCTCCCGGCCCGATCGACCGTGTCCCCGGGAGCACCTGGTAGTCAGACAGGTTGTGGCGGCCGTCCAGCAGGAAGCCTCGGTAATCCCGGCCAAACAGAGAATTCAGCTGAAGCCCGGCGCCGGAAACCGGCGGCTCAGCCCCAGGCTTCTGCGCAGGTTCGCCCGCTGTCCCGCCGGGCTTCTCCGACACTTCATACAGTGCCCGTCCGTCAGTCCGGTAGCGCCGGTTTCCCTCATCGATGGTAAAACCGGTTATCTGATCCCGGTGGAACTTGGACAGACTGTAGAAGCTGCGGTTTCCCACGCTTCTGACGCTGGCAGGCAGATGTACCCGCTTTAAAGGGCAGCTCTGAAAAGCGCGGTCCCCGATTTCCTCGATCCCCGGCTCAAAGGTCACACCGGTCAGATTTCTGCAGTGATCGAAGGCCAGAGGTTCTATGACCCGCAGCCCCGGATTTGTATGAAGGCTGGTGAGTCCCGTGGCAGCAAAGGCTCCCCGGGATATCCTCCGCAGACTCTCCGGGAGCCGTACCTGTTCCAGGAAGTAAAGCCCTTCAAAAGCACTCCCGGCTATTACCTCCACTCCATCCGGCACTTCATACCGGGTCAGATCCCTGAGAACTGCGTACAGGATCTTTCCGTCTGCGGACAGCACTGCAGGGCCTTCGATCTTCAGTGCCCGGTTCAGTGGTGAGATCCGGAGCTCGGTTATGTCTCTGGTATTTTTCCGGTTCCCTGTAAACCTGTAGTAATCACCGTTGTGGAAGGGCTTCGGATCCAGGCGCCGGAGAGAACTTCCTATTTCCAGCCTTCGAAGAGGGCAGTCCCGGAATGTATCCGGCCGCACCTCACTCATGGCGTCCGGAATATTCACCGAAGCGAGCTGAACGCAGCCCCTGAAGGCCGATGCCGGCAGATCCGTCAGGGAGCCGGACAGCCTGACCCGCTCCAGGTTTCCGCAGTCCCTGAAGGCCTCTTCCCCAATCCGGATCACGGAGTCCGGCACAGTCACTGCAGTCAGCGTCATGTTTTCAGCAAAAGCCCCGTCAGCCACGGCGCTCACCGGCAGGCCGTTGTGCTTCTCCGGGATAAGGATCTCAGCATCATCTCCCGCATATCCTGCCACAGCAAGAGCCCCGTCTTCAGTTTTTTCAAATAAGAAGCGATTGTGCCGTCTGAAAAGTTTCATCCCAAAATCCTCTATAGTAATGAAGGTCGCCGGCGCCGGTCGCCCCAACGCCTGAATGCGAGCCGCTGTCAGAGCGGACCACAGTTATAACAAAAGCCCGGCACCTGTCGCGGAACCGGACTCTGATCGTCAATTTTTCAAGATACTGATATATTTGAGCCGGGCCGGGGCTCTCGTTCCTGGCCGCTCGCGCCTGGCTCGTCTTTCATCAGTTTCCCTATATAAATTCCGGCTTCAGGTCACGGTGAGCCGTTGTCACCGCTGATGCCAGTATCCCGTCGGTATGGATGGACTCCTGGTTTCTGACCCGGACCATGTAATCACGGATCTCCGTGTCCAGCATTCCCTCAAGCCGCTCCGTGGCACGTCTCGCGATGTCCTCCACGAAAGCCGGGCCGCCGCCGGTCTCCTCAAAACCATTGGCCGTAAACACCCCACCCAGGTAAGCCGTCTCTGTGACCCACTTTTCGTCAGGCCTCCTGAGCACCGGGAAAGTCGGAGCCGAAACAGAACTCCTTATGAGCTCCGTCAGTCTCATGGCCATATCGGCACAGGTTGTCACGCCATTTTTCCTGTCGGATGCCGCGTTTACCTCCACGGTGATGGTCACCTCGGAGATCTGGTTGTGCGCGCCAAAACCGGCCATCATCACCTTTTCCCTGAGCGCCGGTGACAGAGCCTCCAGTTCCCTTCTCTCCTCCTCCGTCACATTGTTGGAGAGAAGGCTCATCTCCTTGGAGCACGGGCAGAGACTGGTCTCCTTGGCGGTCACAGCCACGTATTCCCGCAGCACGCCCTCACAGTTTCTCACCGCCATAAAGCGCACCGGGATGAACTGTATCATCTCAGTCCCGCTGACAGGTGCTTTTCTGTTGACTGCCAGATCGAAATCGGCCAGCAGCCTCACCATTTCGGTATTATTGCCGTGAGCCTCCACGAGATCCTTCACAATCTCTCCGAGACCCTCCAGCCCCTCTTTCTTATGTCTGTTGATCACATCCCTGATCGTGCGACCGATCCGGGACATGTTGATTCCCTTAACCTCACTTCGAAGCGAGCAATAGGAGTCGAATACTGCCGGAACGGTCTGA
>JAIKWW010000013.1 GCA_024684465.1 Clostridia bacterium
GGTAGAGTTCGTAAAGAGCCTGAACCTGCTGAGCTACAAGCCTGTGAGCTACGTTGCCAACGTGGCTGAAGAAGACGTGAACACGGAGAACGATTTCGTGCATCAGGTTCGCGAGTTTGCCGCTACGGAGGGATCCGAGGCCATCTGCGTGTGCGCAGGTCTGGAGGCTGAGATTTCCGAGCTGGACGAATCTGAAAAGCAGGCTTTCCTGGACGACCTGAACATCAAAGAATCCGGTCTTGACAAGCTGGTGAAGGCTTCATACTCACTGCTGGATCTGATCTCCTATCTGACAGCGGGCGAACCGGAAGTCCGCGCATGGACCATCAAGCGCGGCACCAAGGCACCTCAGGCTGCGGGCAAGATCCACAGCGACTTTGAGAGGGGCTTCATCCGTGCGGAAACCATCACATACGACGAGCTGGTTTCCTGCGGAGGCAACCTGGGCGTTGCAAGGGAGAGAGGCCTCCTGAGATCCGAGGGTAAGGAATATGTGGTAAAGGACGGAGATGTCATGCATTTCCTCTTCAACGTATAGACAAGGAGGCTTTTGAAAATGGCTTTAGAAGGTGCAGAAAGAATCAGCAAGTTTATAGCAGACGCCGGCGTTTTCTACCTGGCGACAGTGGACGGCGACCGCCCGAAGCTCAGACCTCTTGGTCTGTCCCAGCTCAGGGACGGCAGGATCTACTTCGGCGTGGGCGATTTCAAGGATGTCTACAAGCAGATGCAGGCGAATCCTTACGTGGAGATCTCTGCAACTGTGGGCTCCGACTTCCTCAGATATTACGGAAAGGCTGTGTTTGAACAGGATTACACCATCGGCTCCGCCATCGTGGAGGCCAGCGACTTCCTCAAGAACATCTACAACGAGGAAAGCGGCAAAAAGATGGCGATTTTCCATCTGGAAGAAGCCACTGCCGAGATCCGCGCAGTGACGGGCGACATCCTGGAAAGCTACAATTTCTAAAGGCTGCAGCTTTTTCGCATCGCGACCGATATTAGTATTAATAATGAAATGCGGCGCTGCCGGATTTTTTCGATGAATCAGTCCGCCTCAGGCGATCCCTTTCGGGTTGCCCGGGGCGGGCTTTTTATATTTCTCTCCGGTAACACGTCGTCTGATGTCACCTGCGGATTGTATGCTCTTTACGGAGCTGAGCCGGCATGGAATCCGGCATTTATCCGGAAGCTGATCCCACACCGGATTCTGAAAAAATGAGACTGAAGAAAAAACGCAGACAGATTCCTGCTTTCGGAGTCTGCCTGTGTTTTTGTTTTTTGACGGTTACAATAATAAATTTCGCAAAGCAAATTATTGTAACTCATTTCGCAAGAAAATAAAACTTAAAAAAAGTTAAAAGTTTATTACAGCATATTGCACCACTTTTGCACCACACACAATATGTTGTGCTGGCTGGGTGAAAAAATGTACAATCAGCCAATATGTGGTTGTATTTTCCCTATATTAATACAAAAAACAGCCCATTTTGTTTGAAAAGTGGAGGGGATAGGAGTATAGTTGAAGATGTAATCAAGTCTTGTGAATGTAACTGCAGGAAGGTGTGAAAATTCTTCACCGCACACCGGACTGCAAATGGGTGGAGAAGATGTTCAGCGGTACTTATCAGCACAGTATCGACCAGAAGGGTCGTATCATAATACCCGCGCGGTTCCGGGAGGCACTGTCTCACGGTTTTGTGCTCACGAGAGGTCTGGACAAGTGTCTTTTCATCTACCCTGCATCTGAGTGGGAGGCTTTCAGCGCTAAGCTGAACAGCATTCCTATGACTATGAAGGAAGGTCGTTCCTTCAAGAGATACTTCTTCGCAAATGCGGTCGAATGCCAGCTGGACAAGCAGGGCAGGGTGACTATCCCGCCTGTCATGAGAGGCTTTGCCGGCATCGACAAGGACCTGGTGACCATCGGCGTAAACGAACGCATCGAGGTCTGGAGCAAGGACGAGTGGGAATCTTACAATGACGTTGAAATAGATGATGAACTCATCGCTGAGAAGTTTGCCGACCTGGGCATAATGATCTGATGAAGGGGGCAGGGATATGGAATTCTCGCATGTTCCTGTGCTCTACGATGAGTGCATGGAAAATCTGAACATAAAACCCGACGGCGTGTACGTGGACGGAACGCTGGGCGGGGGCGGCCACGCATCCGGAGTGTGCAGCAGACTGGGTCCTGAAGGACTTTTTATCGGGATCGACAGGGATGCCGACGCTCAGGCTGCGGCGGGAAAACGACTGGAACAGTACAACTGCCGCAAGATATTCGTCCACGACAATTACACGAATATCAAGAACATCCTGAAGGATCTGGGAATCGACCACATAGACGGCGCTCTCCTGGATCTGGGCGTATCTTCATTCCAGCTGGATGAGGGAAGCCGCGGTTTTTCCTACATGCATCCGGCTCCGCTGGACATGAGAATGGATCAGTCATCTGCGTTCACCGCAAGGGATGTGGTAAATGGATATTCTGAAGCCGAGCTTACGAATATTATCCGCAAGTACGGCGAGGAAAAGTGGGCAAAGCGCATCAGCCACTTCATTGTGGAGGCCCGGAAGAACGGACCTGTGGAGACCACTGATGAGCTTGTTGATATCATTAAACGGGCGATTCCTGCATCTGCGAGGAGAGATGGCCCGCATCCGGCAAAGAGGACGTTTCAGGCGATACGCATCGAGGTCAATGACGAACTCGGCGGACTTGAGACGGCGGTAGGTGATTTTATTGATGCGCTGGGTGCAGGCGGACGGCTTTGTATCATCACATTCCATTCACTGGAAGACAGAATTGTAAAGGAGCGTTTCGCAGAGCGCGAGAACCCGTGTACGTGCCCTAAGAACATGCCGTGTGTGTGTGGCAGAAAACCGGTGATAAAGCGGATATCGAGAAAACCGATCATACCGGGTGAAGAAGAGATTGAGAACAATCCGAGGTCGCGGAGCGCAAAGCTCCGCGTCGCGGAAAAACTCAAGATGGTAACTGTAAAATAAAATGTCGCTGTTACAGTTATCTGAAGCGGACTGCGAAAAATGAAGAAGCGGTCCGGCCGCGAGAGTGTGTGTAATGTTGTTATCGGAGGATTTAAGGAAATGAACGCAGCTCAGGATTGGAGCAGGTACGAGGAGGAGTACAAGCGGTACGGTCTCGATATGAGGCCTGCGCCTTCGGCAGATGATCCGGCCGTAAAGCGCAAGAAAATAAAGAAGGAAAATGCAAAGCCTGAACTCAGAGTGACCACTCATGACAGAAATGTGATGATATCGCTGGTTCTGGCAATCGCTGTGTGCATGATCGCCATCATCTTTTTCCGTGCCTACGCTGCCAATATCAATTACAAGATCTCGTCTCTGAATCAGCAGATCGAAGCGCTGAATGACGACATTGATAACCTGAATGTAAAGCTCAAGACCGGCAGCAGCCTGGACCAGATCGAGGCGTATGCCGTGTCGAATCTGGGCATGGGTTATCCGAACAAAGACAATAACGTGGATGTTACGGAACTGGAAAACACGGATGAGGTAAACGCCTACATCAAATCACTGGCTGCATCCCAGCGAGGTCTGGTGGTGAATTCTGAGATTACAGTATCCGATGCGGCAAAGAGGTTGTTTGACCGCGGCTGAATACGGACAATACAGGCGCCCTGTTGTTATGATCGGGCGCCTTGATTCTTTTTTTGAAAAAGCGGAATATGTTATTTACATGCCGGACTCATCGGCATAAAATGATATGATAGCCTTTCTGCGGGATACTTCCGGAGAAGGGGGAGTGAGCGTAACGATCGCTTTTTAGCAGGAGGAATAATGGCATTTAACAAGAGCGTTTCAAATAAAAAGAAAAGGGCACTGAGGCGGGATCCGCAGGCTTCACCGAGAAACCGCCTGATCTTTTTCTTCGCAGTGGTGGTAGCTGCGTTTGTGGCTCTGGCGGTGATCCTGGGATATTACATGATATTCGCTGCGGATTTCTATGCGGAAAAGGCCACTGCTCAGCAGACACGTGACGTGCCTCTGGTAGCTGACCGGGGACAGATCTACGATTCCAATATGAATTCCATGGCCATCAATGAGGCTATGAAGACTCTCTGGGTGAGACCGGAAAAAGTCAAGGAAAAAGAAGAAAAGGATCCCGGTTTTGCTCAGGACATGGCTGATACGATCGCTGTGATCCTGGGGGATATGTCCACTGAGGATGTATATAAAGTTATGACCAGCGATTCCAAATACACGAAGATAAAGAAGTACGTGGATTCGGACAAGGCGGAGGAACTTCAGAAAGCGATCAAAGACGGCAAGGTCGTAGGATGTGAACTGACGGATATCGTCCGCAGGTACTATCCTATGGGTTCGCTGGCCTGCCAGATAATAGGAACCACAGATGACGACAATGTGGGCATTTCCGGGCTGGAAATGTATTATGACAAATACCTGAACGGAAATCCCGGACGCTGGATCAGGAGCACCGACGTCAGCGGAAGAAAGCTCACCAACGGCATAGAAAAGTATTATGCCGCAGATGACGGCAGAAGCATAGTGCTCACTATAGATGAGGTTATACAGCACTTCACCGAACAGGCACTTCAGCAGGTCTATCTCAACACGGGAGCACTGAGGACCATGGCCATCG
>JAIKWW010000018.1 GCA_024684465.1 Clostridia bacterium
GCTGCTGTAATCTCCGCTGCCGGGCTCGCTTCTTTTATCCCGTCACATATGGTCTCAGCCATCACGGCCTGATGGACCACCAGCACCTTCTTTCCGTCAAGTTCCCCGTACATGCGTGTCAGTCTCTCCGGAACCAGCGGACAGCTCAGCTCATACGGCGTTCCAAAGAGTTTTTTCAATCTCTTTGCAGCTGAAATTCCCGAGGGTGACACCACCAGATTCTTCTCGGCAGCTCCAGCGGTTCTGATTTCCTCAAGTCCGCTTCCAAGCCCGTAGATGCTGACCTTTTTCCATCCCCGGTCAACGAGCAGGTTTCTCAGTCGTCCCCCCGAATCCTTGTATGGCAGATCCAGCGGGATCGCCCCCAGAACGCCTATCCTGCCGGGTTCCACCGTCGTCTCCCGCTCGGTGAATCTGTCGATCAGCTCCACATAGGTTCTGGCGGCTCCTGTATCGTAAAGCTCCATGCCGTTGGTCTCCACGGCGATCACAGGAATTCCTGCACTGCGCTCAGCCATCAGACGCAAAGCGTTGTAATCAGAAGCTATCACAGCGGGGACCGGAGTTCCGATGATTGCTGCGAATCCCGCATCCACTGTTTTCACCGTGTCTCTGAGTTTTTCCACCAGCTTCTCATCTCTGCCGAGTATTGCATCCATATCTCTGAGTCCGGCGCTGAAGATGGCACTCTTGGATTCAAACCACCGGGGTTCGTCAAATCCGCAAATGTTGCCGGTGCATCCTCCCGCATCGGTTATTATGGTAATTCCGCCCAGTTCATAGAGGACTGCGCATGCGCCTGACTGATCCGGTGCAAAAGGCGCTATATACTTCCACAATCCGTTCATCACAGCGCCTCCTTTCTTTCACAGTTCTCACTTCCGTCAGCCTTCTTCAGGACAGCTTTCATTTCTTCAAACAGTCTTCTCACTCCGGAGAATCCGAAGGGCTGAATCTCCTCACTCCACATAACGTTCGGACATCCCGGATGATAGTACCTGGCATCCTTTCCGATGGTGAGGTCTATATCCTTTCTGTCACTGCTGATGTTGTAATGTATCATCGTCGGCGACAGATTCGTATATATTTCCGTGTCCGGACTGAGCTCTGCAAGTTCGCTGATAAAAGGCATCACTTCAGGTCCCACAGTCCCGTATATCTGCGCAACTTTTATCCCGCAGCGGCTCATGGCCAGGGCCAGCTCGAAAGGATTGGCATTGCATATCTCCCCGACGGCCACCCTGAGGTCCGGATATTCCGACACCAGCTCATCAATAGCCGCTCTTGCCGCCAGCCTGTATGACTCAAAGTCGAACTCCGTTCCCAGCGCTCTTCCCAGTCCAATATACTGATTTTTTATCCTGTCCATCTGGTACATCCTCGACATTTCTATAAACGGAAGTCCCAGCCTGTTCTGCAGATCCTGAGCTGCGAATCGCGCCTCTGCATTCAGGACCAGATTGAAATTTGCCTCCGCCATGGACAGATATTCATTAAAATCCTCCATCCTGGAAATCTCATTAATCTTCTTTACCCCTGCCTGTCTCAGAAGGTCATAGATTTCAGAATCATCATTCAGCGGTGAGAAGTAGCCCATTATATTCACTGTTGAAGGCACCTTCTTCCGCGGCTCCAGCATAGCATATATCGACTGACGAACATATGTCATCGGAGGTTTTCTGCCCTCTCTGGTGAGAGCGTACATATAGCAGGGTCTCACCGGAATTCCGCAAGCTTCCTCCGCCTTTGAGCAGACACGGTCCATGTCAGTACCCAGCAGAGCATCCACACAGGTAACACAGATCATGACGCAGCTCGGCTTCTTTCCCTCGCCTTCTAGGAAATCAACTATTTCAGATGTAGCATCAGAAATCTTCGTCAGATGTCTGCCTGTAACCAGATCAGTCTCACTCATGAGAAGGAAAAAGAACCTTCCGTCGTACTCGTGAGATTCATTCAGAAGAGTTGTATTTCGTCCACAGCATCCCGGAGCCACCAGGAGCATCACCGAACCGGGAACCGTAAGACCGGCTCTCTTGACCCCGAATCCCTGAGCGCCGGGTGAATTGAACGCCAGCGTCGCCGGAGAGCTGTAGACCAGATGTTCATGAGTTATCAGTTCCGTGGGTATGCGGTCCCTGCCCCGCTCCGCCAGTTCTGCCGCCGTCACAGTGTACGGTCTTCCGGGAGAAATCATGATTCCACCTCCTGACATTCCTTCAGCAGCTTCTTCGCCAGATCAGTGTATATTTTACTGATAGGAAGGTCCGGATCGCCCTCTATTACAGTCTTCCCCTCATCTTCAAAATCTATTATTTCCTGGCTTCTCGGAATCGTTGCCAGAATCCTCAGATCGTTATCATCGGCAAATTTCCGGACCCTTTCCTCTTCATTCGCAACATTTCTGCAGTTCAGAACTATGCCCAGAACTTTTGCGTAGCTCCTGTCTTCAAAATTCTTCACCGCCGAATTTATATTGTTTGCAGCATACAGCGCCATCTTCTCACCTGAAGTGACAATGATAACGTCCCTGGCAAAGCCTTCCCTTATGGGAGCCGCAAAGCCCCCGCACACCACGTCTCCAAGCACATCATAGAGCACCACATCGGGATGGTATTCCTCAAAGAGTTCCAGATCCTCCAGGAGATGGAATGTGGAAATGATCCCGCGCCCTGCGCATCCAAGGCCCGGAGTCGGTCCACCGGTCTCTATGCAGAGGACTCCTCCGAATCCCACCTTTGATATGAGTCCGATCTCCTCGGGATCCTCGTCGTAGTCCCTCATATAATTCATCACCGGCAAAAGAGGTTCTCCACCCAGCAGATTAATTGTGGAATCAGCCTTCGGATCACAGCCTATCTGTATCACCTTTTTCCCCAACATGGCGAAGGCTGCCGCAAGATTTGCCGTAGTCGTCGACTTGCCTATTCCACCCTTTCCGTATATAGCGATTTTGATCATTCTCCACCTCCGCCGTTCCGGTGTCATCACCGTTCCAAAATCCATTGAATCAATATCCATAACAATCAAAAAACCCACGACTCTGTTGCCAAAGTCATGGGCTCTGCTGCAAGGCCGATACCGAAAATCTGCGGTACGCCTGAAAAATCATGATATTCGAGAATCTTTCAGCTAGGAATGAACCTTGCTGTCAGAGCCTGTGTTTACAGTTTTTCCACTGCAGAAGGAGAAATCACCGGGAAATCTTCCTTTGCAGACGACCGAAATAATACTGCTTATAACTGAATTGTATAGCCTTTCACAATTCAAGTCAAATATAAAAAATTGTCATCATCATTCAATCTGAATATACCCGCAAAATCCGTCAGTAAACCTCCTTCCGGAGCTGCGCCGCATCAGTTGTCTCAATGATCTACTTCTTCTTTTTCTTCTTCTTTTTCTTGCTTGGATGAACCGTCTTCTTAGCAGCTGAAGAAGAACTCATTGGCATCCCCGCCATGCCTGCCGCAAAATCAGCCGCGATCTGCGGATTCGCACGGGACATGAGATCCGGATGATCCGCAAGGTAATCCGCAACGCCATCCCCCCTGCCCGACTGTGCAAAGCTCTGATACTCCCCTGAATCCTTCATGTTATTTACCGCATTGACAGTGTTGGACATGTTGATCAGGTCACAGAGTGAAACCCAGTCATAGAGCGGAAGCTGTCTGAAAATGTCAGAAAAATCAGTGGTCTCATGAACGAATTCCTGAGCAATCTTGTAAGCATCTTCCTCCGAAATATTGTCATCCTTGTTTCTCTTGTCCACAAACTTTCTGAACTTCCTGAGCACCGTATCGTCAGCTGCCGGTTCTCCGGTGGTGAAATTAGGCATATATTTCTTTATATATTCGCCAAGGCCTGCATCCCTCTCCTCTTCAGGAACTTCACTGTAGAGTGTGTACAGAGAGGTGAACAGAGCCTGAAACATGTCTGCTTTTCTCATTTTTCCCTCCAGGTAAAAATAACTGATAAAATGTTGACCGGACAGGAATCCGGTCAACGGACGAATTATGTTCGTCCAAGCATATGATTGTCAACGCAATCATTGTAACACAAACTAATTAGGTTTTGAATACCGTTTATCAGATTTTACTTTCTGCCTCTTTCATTCCTACGACAAAAGCAGGCACCGCGAGGGGTACCTGCCTTCATATTTAAATTAATGTGCATCGCCGCCGGCGAATTACAACCTGACCGCTGCTCTCGCGATCACAATCCCAGTTCGGCCTTCATCTTTGCCATCTCTGCATCCACATCAGCGTTGGATCCGGATGCATACTTGTCAACCAGGTCATCTGTGCTGTCGCCCTCATTGAGCTTTGCCTCTGCCTCCGCTGCATCGAACATCTTATCGGCTTTAGCTTCCCACCTGTCGAATGCTTCAAGGCTGGATGCAGTGTCTACTCCACTGGTCATTTTGTTGATGTGTTCCTGCGTCTTGGCAGCAGCCATCTTAGCCTTTACGGAATCCTTCCTGTTTTCCAGTGACTCGATATCCGAAACCAGCTTGTCATGAGCCTGACGCATCTTTTCAGCATTTGCACGGGCCAGATCGTAATTCTGCTGGAATGAGGTCAGATTCTGCTGAAGCTGAAGCTTCTTTGTCACGATCTTCTGGGCATCACCTTCGTTGCCTGCCTGGAGGGCATTCTTTGCAGCCCTGTCAGCCTTTTCGATCTCTGCCAGACAGTCGTCGACCTTTCTCTTTGCGGACTTCTCGTCAGCCATGACATTTGCAGTCTCCTTCTTCACCTCCGCCAGGTCCTCTCTCAGTTCTCTGAGTGTCTGGTCTACCATCTTTGCAGGATCCTCTGCCCTGTCGATGAGATCGTTGATATTCGCCTTTAAGATCGATCCCAGTCTTTCTAATATTGCCATTTTCCACCTCGCCTTTCTCTATGCGGCACTCCCAGGACGGAATATCCGCATATACTTCAATTACTCATTTTTATTGTCGTCAGTATATCTGTCTATAAGTTCATCCGTCGAATCCCTCAGGGGTTCTGCTTCTTCCTTCACGCCACCGCCGGAGTCGCCTGCACCGTACTTTCCGATAAGTTCATCAGCTTCATCAGGGGACCTGTCCAGAGGAGTGTTGAGGATATCGATGGTTTCCTGCGCCTTCTCCCGCTCCCTTTTAAATTTCGCAGTGATGATCTTGTACAGTATAGTGAGAACTATGATAGCCGCAAGTCCGATGATCAGGTACTTCATAAGATCGTTTCTGGTCGTTGAGACCTTCATGATCGTATCAGCTGTTTCATCAAAAGTTCTGATCAGCACATCGTCCATCGAAAGATTGGCGTCGTGCCAGTGCTTGTCGATGTAATTCCAGAAGATCTCCACCGCCTGGGAATCCATCACTGCGCTGGTCTGCTTGCCGTTGACATAAGCCATGTAGCCTATCTCATCTGCATCAGCATCTTCAAAATAAACGTACAGGAATCCGTTTTCAACACCTATATTCTCGTCATAATACCGCTTTGCCCACTGTTCCTTCTGCACATCCTCCTTCAAAAGAGGATCGTAACGATGCAGCACCACATAGGGCTGAACGCCGGTCATATCATAAAAATACTTGAGCTCCTGAGCTGTCCTGGTCTTATTGTCCAGCCATCCCAGTTCGTCATTGATGCAGTCGTTATCATATGCGTCGATATCTGTGAGCTTTTGACGCTCGATGGTACTTTGGACCACCTTTCCGGAAGAGTCGTTGCCGCTTCCCATCATGTAGAAAAACAGCAGTCCCACAGCTATAACCGCAAATATTATGATAAAAGTCATGCAGCCCATGCCGCCTGCCGGATTTCTGTTCCCGTTTCTCCCGGAGCCTCCGCTGTAATTATTGACAAATACAGGACCCGATCTTCCGAATCCGCTGTATCCGCCAAATCCGCCGGATCTGCCGGAGTTCCGGCCTCCGAAGGTGCTGCGGCCTCCAAAAGAACTGCGGCCGCTCCTTGAACTTCCGGAGCCCAAAGGTCTGCTTCCGGAACTGCCTACTCTGTGGCCTCCGCTGACACGGCCCGAGCTGTGTCCTCCCGATGAATGGTGGCCTCCGCCGCCTGTTCCCGGTCTGCCCATAAACATCCTCCATTTTAAATCGATTAATTGCATCAAAAATAATCTCTACACTAATAAAGTATAAAAATTAATAAATGACATGTCAAGCCAGCCATACTTTGTTTGACGTAACCGGTTCCACCCGAAAAAACATCCGGATGCTGTTCATCAGCTCTCCGGATGTGTCATATATCGTCTACTGTTTCACTGCGGAATAAACCACCAGATCGCTGTTCAGATCAATTTTGGTGCTGTCAACAGCCCGGGTCATGGCCTCATCATAATACAGGCCGTCGCTTCCTCTCAGCACACACAAAAATCCCACACCTTTTGGAACTTTTTCCTGAATTACTCTTTCCGAACCGGTTCCCGGATCGATGATCCACTTCAATGACCTGGTATCACTGCCCTTCAATGCGGCCTTGAGGGTATCTGCATACTTGAAGGTTCTTTCACCCAGCAGCAGACCTTCCGCATCCGGTTCATTTCCGTAAAATACGCACGTCTTCATAGCCTTGAGTGTCTGGCCGTTTCCAAGTCTGTAATCCGCTGTCATTCCGGTAAGTCTGCCGCCATGCTCATCGGAGAATCTGAACTCAGCCACCAGTGCCACATCGCCCTTATAGCTTTTGTCCACGTACTTCCGGTAATCGGACAACACGTCGTGATTTTCGATAACGATAACTGTGTCACCGCCGTCGCTGTAAACATCCTTGACCAGTACTTCGTTGTCCAGCAGACGTATCATTCCTGTCTCCACAGACATGGCCCAATCGAAGTCCGACTGGCTTTCCTCATTGCCAAATACAACTTTTAACGGACTCGCAGTCCCGTCAGCGTTCAGTTCTTCTCCGTAATATGTGCCGTCGCTGTCTTTGATCAACACCTGTCGGCCACTTACATCCCAGATTTTTCTTTCAGAAGTGAAATAAGCATCCAGCAACCCCGCATTACCTCCGGATCTGTTGTAGAATTGTGCTTCTTCCATTACACTCCCGTATTTCACGATGAGATCCTCAGGATTGTTTGCCTTTACATAAGGCAGCGCCTTTTCCTGCAGCTGGGAAAACCTGTAGAGGAATGTCACGATCTGTGCTCTGTTGCATATTCCGGATGGTGAAAAATTACCATTTCCGGTTCCCTTTGCAATTCCCTCCTTCACAGCCCATCTTACGGCATCGTAATAATAATCATTACTTGTGACATCGCCAAAGCTTTCAATGGAAGAATAATCCAGGTCATTGACACTGAACACTCTCGACATGAAAGTGACGGCCTGTGCTCTGGTACATTTGCCTTCAGGATTGAAATTCGTCCTGCTCACACCGGTGGTAATGCCCCGGGAAACAGCCCAGTTCACTGCATCATAATAATAACTTTCGCGGGACACATCATTAAAAGCGGAACCGCCCGCTGTCGCTCCCTCCCCAAAGACCTTATAAATAAACGTTACCATCTGGCCTCTCGTGCAGTCGGCTTCCGGCGAGAAGATACCCTCTGATGTGCCGTTTGTAATTTCTTTTTCAACAGCCCATTCCACCGCCTCCTCATAATACGCTCCCGCCTCCACGTCGGAAAAAGACGTATCTGCGGCTGCAGCATATCCCGGAACCACTGTCAGCATCGTAGTCATCGCAGCGGTCAACAGAAATGAACTCCATTTCCCGCTAATCTTACTGTTCATTTTAACTATCGTCCTCCATAAAATAAGTGTCGTCAACAACATCTAAATTATATATGAAATCCAATACCTGTGCAATTACAGCTGAACGTAAAAAAGACCCCTCCGTTCCCGGAAGGGCCTTCATTACTTATCTGATAAATCTGTTCCGAAATCAGCCGGCTTGCTGACTATGCAGCCTGGAATTTAGCGATGAATGCAGCAGCATCTGCATCTGTCATGCCGTCGCTTACCAGCTTCTGCTTATACCAGTCCTTAACAGCGCCGACAACGCCCTTGAAGGAATCGATATCGATCTCTTCTAACGGAGTTACTTCGAAAGCGTCGCCTGTAGTCCATTCACCAACGAGAGCGTCAACCTGCTGACGGTTCAGAGCCTTCTGGTATTCAACCGCCTTTGCAGCGTTTGCGTCGATGATTGCCTTCTGATCATCGGAGAACTGATCGTAAGCGTTCTTGTTGATGCAGAAGAACAGGCAGTCATAGTATGCGTTCCAGAGGGAAATGTAGCTCTGAACATCCTGTACAGATGCAGAGTCGATCGCTGTTTCAGGATTTTCCTGACCGTCGATAGTGCCCTGCTGGAGAGCTGTGTATGTCTCAGACCAGTTCATTACTGTAGCATCGCAGCCCCACTGCTTGTAGAGTTCTGCACAGAGGTCATTTGAGCAGATTCTCATCTTCAGATCTGCCAGATCTGATACTGACTTGACAGGGTGCTTGGAGTTTGTGATCTGACGGAAACCGTTCTCGGCAATGCCTTCGCAAACCAGACCGTATTCGCCAAGAACATCCTTCAGAGCTGCTCCGCCTTCGCCGCCCATAACAGCATCTACGTCTTCATAGTTGCTGAAGGAGAACGGGATCGAAGGTGCGTTGAAACGGGAATCGAAGTTCGCATAGATCAGATTTGAGTGGAGAGATACCTGAATGGTGTCTCCATCCATAAGCCCCTGAATACCTGCAACCTGGTCGCCGTTGGTAAGCTGCTCGCCCGGATAAACCTGAACCTTAACAGCTCCCTTTGTGGATTCCTGCATGAGAGCGTTGAAATAGTAACCTGCCTGAGCCCAGGAAGAGAGCTCGCCTGTAGAACAGTCGAAGTTCCATGTCACTTCAGGCCACGCCTCACTGCCTTCATAGACAGCAGCTTCAGTTGCAGCAACATACTGATCTGAAAGATCGTAAGCGTTGTAAGTGAGTCCGTCAGTTCCTGTGATCATTGTCGCAGATGATGTATCTGCCTTGTCCTTGTCAGCATCGGATGCCTTGTTTGTTGATCCGCATCCGGTAAATGCTGCTCCTACCATCGCTGCGCACATTGCAACAGCAATAAGCTTCTTCATTTTCATTACTTATCCTCCTGAAATAATCAATAATGATACTAAAAAATTATATCTTACAGCCCGGCCACTCCTAAAGCAGAAGCAGACTGACCTGCGGGATATACGTAACGATGAGGAGTACGCATAGACACGCAGCCAGCATAGGCAGAACCGCCCTTGAAATCATTGGAAGCGTGACATTGACATACTCTGTCTCTCCCGTGAGGAGTGACTTTGCCTCGTCTCTGATCTTCATTCCTATGGCAACGAACAGGTTTACGCCAACCGGCGGCGTAACCTGACCGATAGCCAGGTTGACAGTGACCAGTATGCCGAAAGCGATGGTGTTGTATCCCAGCATCTGGGCTACCGGCACCATGATCGGCATGAAAATATACATTGCGGAATTTGCGTCGATAAAGCAACCCGCTATGAGAAGGATCACGTTTACTATTACAAGGAATATGATGCTGTTGGCTGAAACGTTTGAAAGCAGAGCCTGTGCAGCCTGTGATATTCCGAACAGAGTACAGCAGTACGAGAACAGCGACGCAGATGCGACTATCAGCATGATGCCGCCGGATGTCTTCGCCGCGTCCACAGTCAGCTCCCACAAATCCCTGATCTTTACTTCTTTGTAGATGAAAACACCCACAAAGAGCCCGTAAACAACCGATACAGCTGCTGATTCAGTAGGAGTAAAAATACCGCTGTAGATTCCTCCCAGGATGATGACCGGCATCAGCAATCCCCAGAATGCATCCTTGAATGCAAGGAGACGTTCTTTCATGCTTCTTCTGGGATGAGCCGGCTGAATTCCCTTCTTTCTCGCTTCGATGATAACCACGATGGCGAGGGCAAGGCCCATCAGAATCCCCGGTATGATTCCGGCCATGAACATATCACCGACGCTGCATCCTGTGATGGAAGCGTATACAACAAATGCGATAGATGGCGGAATGACGATAGCTATGGAGCTTGAGGTAGCCATGAGCGCCTCGGAAAACGGTGCCGAGAATCCGGATTTAATCATTGCAGGAATGAGAATAATGCCCAGTGCTGCAACAGTTGCCGGACCCGAACCTGAAATCGCTCCGAAAAAGCAGGCTACGATGACACATGTAATTGCCATGCCTCCCCTGCGATGGCCAACACAGTCGTCTATAAATCTTACAAGTCTCGTGGAGATTCCGGCCTTGGCCATGATATTGCCCGACAGTACGAACAACGGAATAGCCAGCAGCAGGAATTTCGCGATTCCCGTATACGTATTCGTCGCTATGATATTCAACGAAAGTGCAGCAAACTGCGGCACAAAATTAATTGCATAACAAAGTGCACATATTGAGCTGAGCCCAAGACAGATCGCGATAGGAACGCCAAGGATCAGCAGTGCAAAAAATGTAACAAAAAGAATTGCTGTGATCATTGTCTGTCCTCCCCGTTGTCATCATCACCGGAAACGACAAGATTATCTGCCTTTTCGATGGATTCCTCCATCTCATTAGCCTCCTCCAGATAGATGCCTTTTTCCCCTGACATGGCACCTTCTGCCTTTCCGAGACATAATTCCACAGTGTTCTCGATGAAATGAATTATCATTGATAATCCGCCCACCACGATAAATCCCCAAAAGATGGATTTATTGATATGCAGGATCGGACTTGTTGTGTGATCTGCCATGACGCGCCCCACACCTTCATACGTGAGTATCACGGCATAGATCAGACAAAAGATGTTGGAGATCACTCCGATAACCTTTTTTCTGAAACCGTGAATGTGGTCAGGCAGCAGCGACAGGTTTACCAGTTCCCCCGATCTGGCTGCCAGTCCAACTGCAAGCAATGATAAAAGGACAAACACAGCTACAACGATTTCTTCGGTAAAACCCCAGGAATGGTGAAATACCTTTCTGGCTACCACGTTGCAGAACGTGAGAGCCACGATCAACAGAAACGTGAGCACCAGCACCAGTTTTTCGATGAAGGCGGTCACATCCATGACCTTCTTGTAAACTTTCATATTGTCTCTATTCCCCTTTCGCTCCGGAAATAACTGAAAAAGTGCGACATGATACGGAGCCCTTTACCACGTCACATCATTAAAATTATAGATATTTTATTTGAAATCGTCAAGATTACCAGTTTTGTATACATAATTCATAAATGCATACTTTTTCGGATGTGTATTGAATAAAACCTGAAATTTCCGAATTTAACGGAGAAAAGCATAAAAATAGCGCAGCAGCCATAAAACTGCTACGCTTAAAAAAATCCAGGCCCTTTTGGTCATCTCGTTTTAACTCTCTCAGATCAAAGCACCAGGCCGCCGTTGACGCCCAGGACCTGTCCCGTTATATATGATGCTCTCCCGGATGCCAGGAACACGACAGCTTCCGCCGTCTCCTCCGGGCTGCCGATCCTGTACAGTGGGATATCCTCACGAAGAACTGCCATATCCTCCTCCGTAAGCTCACTGTTCATCTTCGTGTCAATGACCCCGGGCGCCACACAATTCACAGTTATCCCGGACAGCCCAACCTCCTGTGCCAGAGCCTTTGTCAGTCCGATAATACCGGCCTTCGAAGCAGAATAATGAACTTCACATGAAGCACCCTGCTGCCCCCACATGGAAGATATATTTACTATCCTGCCTGATTTCTCCGAGATCATCCCGGGGAGAAAATGCCTGCAGCAGTTGAATACGCTCTTCAGATTGGAATCGATCATATCATCCCAATCTTCCTCAGTAAGATCCGTAAACAACTTAATCTGTGATATGCCTGCATTGTTCACCAGCACATCCACTCTTCCAAAACGCCGGAGAACAGCCTCCGCCATCTCTCCGGTCTCTCTGAAAGATCTGAGATCTGCCTTGAAGCACTCCGCATCCGTCCCTGCGGCACGAAGCTCTTCTGCAAGTTTCTCCGCCTCGGAACCTGAGTTATGATATACCACGGCTATGCGGCAGCCCTCTGCAGCAAACGCCCTGGCGCAGGCACTGCCGATTCCTCCGGCTCCTCCGGTTATCACCACCGTTTCATTTGACATATCTTTTTTAAGATTCATGACGCTTGCCTCTGTTTTCAACATGTATGTAATCAGGTTCGTACGGCATCTTCAGACGTATAGCCCGGATCTCCCTCAGTATCATGCTCAGAGTGTATTGAATGGAGACCAGAACTATTATCAGAATGATCGATATCACCGCTATCACAGGCAGATAATCCGACATGATGACCTCCTTTTGATCAATGGATGAATATTAACGTACTTACAGTATACCTTAATCATTTTTTCATGCATAGAAAAAGGACCGACTTATGTCGGCCCTGATGGGTATCTTGTCGTATATAATTACGCATTCAATACGTTCTTACCATCATAATAGTTGCAATTAGGGCAAACTCTGTGAGGTAACTTAGGCTGGTGGCACTGTGGGCAAATTGAAATTCCCGGTGCTGCCATCTTCATGTTTGCTGATTTTCTAGAATCTCTCTTAGCTTTTGATGTCTTCCTCTTTGGAACTGCCATTTAAAACACCTCCTCGCCTTTTCAAAGTAACAGTAATATTATATCGATGGATAATGTGAGTGTCAATGAAAATAATGAAAACATTTTTGATATTTTGGCAAAAAAAGCGCACTAGACTTTGTTTACCGGAATATATTTCTTGTCAATATCGAATCCATTTTTTCCGGACCTCAGTAATTCGTACAAAGCAGCTGCTCTTCCATCAAATTCAAGCATTTTCTTCACTCGGGAATCAGAGTCTTTTGATCCGGCAAGATTGTTTATAACCGGAATTTTCGACTTTTCCCTCATCTCTTTCAGCACATCTCTGCCCTTACTGTTAAAACCCAGTACTCTGGCATAATACGTGCCCCTGAGCTGCTCCTGCTCCGTCTTTCTGACATTTACGAGAATCTGCATGAGCATCCGTCTGATCCTCGCCATGGTATACCTTCTGGATTTGATGCCTTCGGCCAGCTCATCCATGGATCCTGCTCCTGCAAGAGCTGAAATGATGCGGTTTTCCAAACCCTCTGTCACCATGTTTATTCCGGAAAGTTCCTCTGCAGACGCTGTCATTATCCTGTACGTGAGAATTTTAAATAATCGATCCTCATCCACTAAATCATTTCCGGACAGTGCACGAATTATTATATCATATGTTGAAACAGGAACAAAAGACTTTATTTCCTCAGTCATCCTCCTCTTCATCATCTGCCGTATTGCGCTTCCGGACATGAAGTTCAGGACTGCACTTTCCTGATCATGTTCCACGCCCTTACGTTTTATGATAAATGGATCTATTCCTGAACCCATACGTCTTATCGCCGCCGTATACTCAACTCCCAGCAGATTGTTCGGACTTGACAGATATTCGGCCGTCCCGGCCCCATACAGTCTGCGGACTGCCTCTGAAAATGCACTTGCATAGGTCCTGCCTTCATGAAGCAATTCCCGGAGCACCTCTGCTCCTCTGCTGCATCCGCTGCTATCTCCCACGTCATTAACCGCCTCAGCCGCCAGAAACAGAAGCTCTCTGTCCGCACTTTCAGCTCCAAAGGCTAATCCTGACACACAGCCTGTTCCCTCCAGAATGCTGACAGCACCCTCTGCGAACTCCCTGGCACTGCCACAAGCATACAGAAAAGGTAACTCTAATACCAGATCCACTCCTGCAAGTGCCATTTCAGTTCTGGCACGTTTCTCAAGCGAAGCAGGTGTTCCTCGCTGGGTAAAGCATCCGGACATAACTGCCACCAGGGCATCGGCGCCGGTCTCCTTCCGGGCCCGTTCCGCCATGTACAGATGCCCGTTGTGAAAGGGATCATATTCCGCAATGATTCCAGTAACTCTCATGACTGACACTCCTGTTTATGATCATATCCTCAGAAGCACGGATGACAGCACGGGTTGCATATAAGATTGATAAGACAAAGATCCATGCATCCGCAGCCGTTTCCCTGTGCATAACCACCGTACGGATTCTGTCTGTACGTATATGCGGCCCCACCATTTTCAAGCTGATTCAGAAGCTGACGATAACTGAGATTGCCCGGCTCGAGATTTACTGCCATGCGGGCACACTCAAGCGCAGCATAGTTGTTGCCCATTCCATCCTGTGCCACAGCACAAAGAGCATACCACCTGGCGTCTCTGTTTGAAATACCCATCAGAACGTTCATTCCCTCCTCGTAATGTCCGGAAGCTATATAATTCTTCGCAGCCTGATAGTGAGCATCACTGTTATCACTATCGTATCCGGCATTTCCGCCAAAGGGATCAAAGCCGCCATATCCTGAGTTTCCGCCGTTCTTGCGTTCATTCATTATATGGTCATAAGCCTCATTGACAACCTTAAACATGTCTTCAGCCGCCTTATTTCCCGGATTTCTGTCCGGGTGATATTTTCGGGCCAGATTCCGATATGCTTTTTTTACTTCATCATCTGTTGCGTTTCTGTCAATGCCCAGAATCTTATAGGGATCAGACATCATTCCGTCCTTTCTTCATTACCGGTTTCTGCTTTCCCGAAGGCAGCTTTCCTCCGCCTTTGCTGAGTCTCGCGAAAACTTCTCCATACCCCTGAATAAATTATATTTTTCAGTATTTCATCTGTATTCTCTAAAGGGAGCATTTCAAAAGCCTCTGATACTTTTGCCATGTGAAGTCTCAGCATTTCCTCCACCTTTATTTCCAGAAGCATTCTCTCCCGATCTGAGGCACCTTTGAAATATTCCTTTAAAGGATTAAAAGTACCCTTTTTTAAATCGTCCTCTATATCTGCAAACGCATCGGACACGTAGATAAACTTGCCAAGAAAGAATCCGATCTGCCTTAGATACCTGCTCCAGTTGTCATGCTGCACGTCGAATATTTCTTCCGTTATGCGTCCAAAACAGTTTGCAAGGCGTTCAGTTCCCGATAAAACCGGAAAAAGAATGCTTTCCCTTTTATCGTCCTCTTTTCCATTCCCCGAGAGTTGTTCACAGAAATCAGATCTGACTCCATCCCATTCTCTCTCAAGCTGAGAAAGTTCTGTGAGTTTTTCATTCACAACCCGGGCGATTTCCGGATACTCTGCCGAGGCCCTTTCCACATCTTTCCGGATCAGAGCAGCATATATCCTCCGGCTGTACTTTCTTTCATCATTCCAGTCGTCCATACATTTGCAGTATGTAAGCAGCATGTTCATATCAGCCGCATAGGAAGAAAAACGATTCGTTCTCTTCTCTCTCCTTCTGAAAGGATGCACAATGCACCTGTCATTCCTGAGAACTGTTTCCGTATCATAGAGACCGCTCATGAGGATGATCAGAAATGTCATGTCATAACCCAGAGTAATACGTCCGGTGTTGCCATACTTTCTCTTTAAATCTGTACAGAGTCCACAGTAATATGATCTGTACAGATAAAAATCTTTAAACCTCATTTCGGGCTGATCTATCGTGACGATGCCAAACATGCTACGGCTCCCTGTATCTCGGATATTAACCAATGGTGATATTTTACCACAATAAAAGAATGGTAATGTAGAGTTTTTATGAGAATTAGGTGAACTGCAGGCATAAAAAACAGGTGCGACGAAAACCGTCGCACCTGAATTAAACATATTCAGACTAACTCTGAAAAGAATCTCGATTAGAGGTTCTTGCCAACAGACTTCAGATAGTTCAGAACCTTTTCCGGAGTCATAGGCTCTTCTTTGCATCTGTAACCGATTGCATCGTATACAGCGTTGAAGATTGCAGAAGGTGTAGGCTGGATAGGGCCTTCGCCGGATTCCTTACCACCGTAAGGAGCAGATGGGTCGAAGGACTCTACGATTACAGCGTCAACTTCTGGCATATCCAGAGTTCCGCAGAGCTTGTAGTCATGGAATGAAGGGTTCAGCAGACGGCCGTCGTCAGCATAACGCATTTCTTCGAGGAGTGCGTTACCGAGACCCATCTGGATGGAACCGTGTACCTGACCTTCGCAGGACATAGGGTTGATAGGCTGACCGAGGTCACCAGCTTCGGAGATGTGGTTAACATGAACGAGACCAGTGTAGAGGTCAACTTCAACTTCAGCAACCTGGCAAGTGAATCCGAATGTAGGGGAGTGACCGATGTTACCACCCTGCTGGATACCCTTTCTTCTAGGAGGTGTGTACTGACCAGTTGTTACGAGAGGTCCGAATGCAGAGATGTACATGGAAACTACTTCGTTCCAGTCAACATTCTTTCTCTTTCTCTCATAGATTGAGTAGAACTGATAGTCCTTAACACCAACTTCTTCGCCACGGCAACCCATGATGGATGCAGCAACAGGGAACAGCTTAGCATTAGCAGCTTCGCATGCTCTTCTGATAGCCCAACCAGTAGCATAAGTTACTCGGGAAGCGAATGTACCGAGGTCGAATGTAGTTGTTTCTGTATCTCTGGATTCTACCTTAACGTCCTCAGCTCTGATACCGAGAGTTTCAGCAGCTTCCTGAGCCATAACCATGTCGCAGCCCTGACCGATATCTGTAGCACCGCAGTAGAGAACTACGTTGTTTTCGCCTTCGATCTTAACCATAGCAACTGAATGTGGCTTGTAAGACAGATACAGAGTATAAGAAGTACCGGAGATGTAAGTACCACCGGACATACCGATGCCCTGTCCGAACGGCAGCTTACCGTACTTGTTTTCGAAATCAGCGTTGTCACAAGCAACCTGCATGGACTTCTTGAATTCAGAATGAGGGATGTACATCATTGAACGGCAAGTGTGGCCGGATTCAATAGCGTTGATCATTCTGATCTTCAGTGGGGACATACCCAGCTTTTCAGCTGCCATATCCATCATGATTTCCATTGCGAATCTAGGCTGAGATCCACCGAGACCTCTGTGAGCACCGCAAGTATTTGTATTAGTGTAGATCAGCTTACCAGCGAACTTAGCAGCAGGCATTACATAAGGAATGTGAGTCATACCAGCTGTGTAGAACAGTACTACAACACCCCAGGACATGTAAGCGCCTGCAACCATGATCTGGTTGTAGTCGATACCTGTGATGTGACCATCCTTATCGAAGCCCATTCTGAACTTCATGAATGCAGGGTGACGGCCCTGGTTATGAGCGAATACTTCAGATCTCTCATAAACAGCCTTTACAGGACGACCGATTCTGCTGGAGAACTTGGAAGTGATGAAGTCTGCAGTTGCAGCAACACCCTTACCACCGAAACCACCACCGAGGAGTGGAACTGTGATTCTGATGTCCTTCAGAGGCATCTGGAGAACCTTAGCTAACTGCTGATGAGTATAGTGAGGTACCTGGCAAGTAGCATACAGGTGCAGCTTATGCTTATTTACATCGAAGTCAGCGAGTGCTGCCTGTGGCTCGATGTAAGCATGAGTGTACTGAGACTGATAGAATTCGTCTTCGATAACTACGTCAGAGTTAGCGAGGATTGCATCTACATCACCATATGCCTGAGTACCCTGGTGAGCGATGTTGGAAGGCTTGTCTTCGTGAATGAGAACACCTGTCTCATTAGCGAACTGCTCAGACTTACGAGCATCTGTAACTACAGGGAGAAGCTCATATTCAACGTCGATGAGTTCGAGAGCCTTTTCAGCGATTTCTTCAGTTACTGCGCAAACAGCGGCAACTGGTTCACCCCACATACGAACCTTTTCTCTTGCGAGAACTTCTTCGTTTGCTGAGTGTGCTACGATACCGTAATCGATAGGGAAATCCTTACCGGTCAGAACGTCGAGTACGCCTTCGAGCTCGAGAGCCTTGCTGAAGTCGATGTTCTTAATCTTAGCGTGAGCGTGTGGAGATCTGAGGATCTTAGCCCATGCCATTCTAGGAAGAGTCAGGTCGCCTGTATACTGATACTTACCGGTAACCTTGGAAGGACCGTCAAGTCTAGGAATGGATCTGCCTACTTCAGTGTATTCTCTGGAGTAATCCTTAAAATCGTTATATTTATTAGCAACTTCGAACGTCTTATTCATTCCGCTCTTGATTTCTACATTGTAAGTTTCGCCCATTTATAACACCCCACCTTCTGCAGCGCAAGCTTCAACAGCCTCGAAAATGAGAATATAACCAGTGCATCTGCAAAGGTTACCGGAGAGAGCTCTCTTGATCTCACCTCTAGTCGGCTTTGGATTATGAGATAATAAATTATAAGAAGACATTACCATACCAGGTGTGCAGTAACCGCACTGTACAGCGCCGTGGTTGAGGAAAGACTTCTGAATCGGGTTCATTTCGCCAGTCTTCTGATCAGCGATACCTTCGATTGTAGTAATCTTCTTGCCCTGGCAAGCCATAGCAAGTGTCAGGCATGAGAGAACAGCCTTACCGTCGATGATAACAGTACATGCACCGCAGTCACCCTGGCCGCAGCCGATCTTAGTACCTGTGAGACCAGCTTCTTTTCTGAGTACGTCAACAAGCAGATCAGTAGGAGCAACTCTCAGTTCCAGATCTTCGCCATTAATATTTAAAGTGATTATCTGTTTTTTCATTTCATTACACCTCCCTACTTCTTGATCTCGTCAGCGAGGTCTCTGAGGATTCTTCTTGTCAGAGCGCCGATTACATCAACTCTGTACTGAGCGGAAGCTCTAACGTCAGTGATAGGATGAACCTCAGACTGAGCAGCTTCAGCAGCCTTCTTGATAACTTCTTCGTCACCAATCTTAGTGCCCTTGAGTACAGCAGGAACAGCTTCAGAAATGAGCGGCTTGATTGCAACAGATCCCATAACAACCATAGCGTCCTTGATAGTGTCGCCATCTACGTCTAATCTGATGCACATGTTTGCAACGTCGATTTCCATTGATCTTCTGAGACCAACGTAAGCATACTTAACGTAAGTATTCTTATCAGGCTCAGGAAGAATGATAGTCTTGATGATTTCGCCTGGCTTCAGACAGTTCTTTCTGTTACCGGTGATGAAATCTTCTACAGGAATAGTTCTTTCACCTTCCTTGCTAACGAGTACGAGCTGTGCTCTGTAGCAGATCAGGGAAGCCGGAGTCTCAGCGGAAGGACCGGAGTTGGAGAGGTTACCACCGATGGTACCCATTTCTCTAACCTGTGGGCCGCCGATTTCGCCTGCAGCATAAGAGAATGCAGGGAACTTAGCCTGTAATTCCTTGGAGAATTCGCAGAAAGCATCAGTAGTGCAAGCACCGATTACAGCGCCCTTACCATCTTCAACCTTGAATTCGTTGAGTTCAGGAATATGCTTGATGTCAATAACGTTTGCTGGATGAATGATTTTTTCCTTCAGCTGAACTACCAGGTCTGTACCGCCTGCTATAACTTTGGCGTTTTCCTTAGTAGCTAACAGTTCGAGGGCCTCGTCCAGAGTTTCTGGAGCGAAATACTCAAATGGAGTTAAAATATTCAAACAAGCCACCTCCTTAAAAATAAAAAATTTGTTTAGTGTCCGACATATCTGTTCCGAAAAGAACGACCCGCACCAATTTGCAGCTTGATACCGATCATAGACTTGTCAGATTGTTTATTAATTTAGATCAGACCGGAGCCCGATTAAATTACATCCTTTAAGGTTTTTGCACCCACCTAATTACAATGCAAATTCCATGCCAACTTAAAAATCTTTGTTAAAAAATTATTCCATATTTTTTAAATGTTGAGTTTTCAACATTTTTGAACTCTTCATTTAATCGTATGGTCAATTTTATTTCTCACAAATTTTTCGCATTATGAAAATCATTATAACATGTAAATTGTAGTTTACATTTCTGTTAACTATAATGTATAACTTTTGTTTACAGTCAATTCTCTTTCACTTTCAGAAAATCTGCGGTTTCAAAAGCCGGCATCCACCGTTTTCATAATATCACTTAATATTGTACTTTTCCAGCTTTTTATACAACATAGTCCTGGAGATGTCCAGCATCCGTGCAGCCCTGGACCGGTTGCCACCACACTGTTTCAGCGCATTTATCACAGCTTCCCTCTCGTTTCTGTTCTTGACCTCACTGAGGGATTCAACCCGTTCTCTTTTTTCTTCGGAAACAGCCTCTTTCTCCTCTGCCTCTTCAGTATTGCCGTACTTTATATTCTCATTTTCCTGCAGGAAGGCTGTGTTCATTATGTAACTTTTTCCAAAGATTTCCTGTTCGGGTTCGAATTTTCTGAAATCATCCACGGTAAGTATGTTGGAACCAGTCCCTGCAACAGCTCTCTCCACAGCATTCTGCAGTTCCCTGACATTTCCCGGCCAGTCTTTTTCACAAAGATATTCCACGGCGCCGGAGGAGATATCGCTTACATACCCGTTGGCTTCATCGTGATATCGCTGCAGAAAGAGTTGAAGCAGCGGGTAGATATCCTCTTTTCTCTGACGGAGCGGCGGTATTTTTATAGTAATAATGTTGAGGCGGTAATAGAGGTCCCTCCGGAATACGCCTTTTTCAACCAGATAATCCAACGGCATATTGGAAGCCGCTATCACCCGGACATCCACAGGCACGCTCTCCACTCCGCCGATCCTCTCGATTTCTTTTTCCTGAAGTGCTCTCAGCAGCTTGGGCTGCATTGAGAGATCCATCGCATTTATTTCGTCAAGAAACATACTTCCAAGGTGAGCCTTTTCAAATTTTCCCGCTCTTCCACCTTTGACCCCTCCGGTGAAGCTTCCTTCCTCATAACCAAAGAATTCAGATTCCATCAGATTTTCCGGAATTGCAGAGCAGTTCACTCTAATAAACGGAAACAGACTTCTCCTGCTGCAGTTGTGGATCGCATGGGCAACCAGTTCCTTGCCCGTTCCGGTCTCTCCCTCGATGAGGCACGAAGCGTTGGTGGATCCCGCAATGTAGATCTGCTCCCTTACACGCTGCATCTCAGGGCTGTTGCCGATGATATCATTTATTTTATATTTCGCCATTCCGCTGAAATCGGAATGATCACTGATATAGCCGAACTCTTCCATAATATGTTCAAATCGCTCATTGAAAGCCTGAGCCTCATCCATATCACTGAAGATGGAAGTCACCAGACAGCCGGTGATCTCATTATCGGAGTCCTTAATCGGCGTGTACTTCATGATGCCCTGAAGTTCGCGGCCCGCATTGGTCCTCATGAACATCTCTCCGGAAATGACTTTTCCCGTCCTGATGGACAAGAGCGCCGCAGAACCACGGATGACCTCCTCTGCGGAACGTCCCAGCACATTGCTCTCCGGCATGCCCGTTGCGATCTGCCAGGGCTTATTTACATAAACATATCTCCCGGCCCGGTCGAGGTACGCCACGATCCCGGCCTGATTCAGAATGTTTCGAAAAAAATCATTATTTATGAAATTGTCCACTCCTCACACATCCTTTGTAAATTATGATTTATATACTGTAAATTTATTTTAACATTTTCATTGTCATATTCAAGTATTTCAAAGTAAAAAGACGCCATCCGGAATACTCCGGACAGCGTCCTTATCATTATTACTTTTATTTTCGCTTCTCTATTTCATGAGACCACAGATGGCATTGGAAAATGCAACCGGATCCTCAACCGGAAGTCCGGCTATGAGTTCAGCCTGATCGTAGAGCAGTGAAGTATATACTCTGAGTTTCTCGTCATCCTTTTCGTCAAATGTCTTTCTGAGAGCTTCAAAAGCGGAGTGTTCTCCGTTTATCTCCAGAACTTTCTGCGCGTGAGCCTTTTCCTGGACAGGCATGGAATTGATAACCTTTTCCATTCCCACAGACATCTCGCCATCTGTTGAGATGCAGACAGGGCTCTTCTTGAGACGGCTGGAAATGCGGACGTCACGAACTCTGCCTCCCAGGAATTCCTTCATCTTCGCGAGCAGTTCCTTGTTTTCCTCCTGCTTCTTCTGTAATTCCTGCTTCTCTTCATCAGACTCTTCGATTCCAAGATCATTGTCCTCTGCCGATCTGAATTCCTTGCCTTCATAATCCTTTATCATTCTCATGAGGAAGTCATCCACATCGTCTGTCATGTAGAGGATCTCATAGTCCTTTTCCTTCAGCATTTCGATCTGAGGCATGCGTTCGATCTGCTCAACATCAGCGCCGGAAGCATAGTAGATAAACTTCTGCTCATCCTTCATCCTTCCAACGTATTCTTTGAGAGTGACAAGCTTCTTCTCCGTGGATGAATAGAAGAGGAGCAGATCCTGAAGATCATCCTTCAGACTGCCAAAGCTGTTGTAGAGACCGAATTTCAAAGCCAGGCCGAAGTTCTTGTAAAAGCCCTCATAAGCTTCCCGGTCAGTATTCATCATCTGAGCCAGTTCGCCTTTGATCTTCTTCTCGATGCTCTTTGCGATGGACTTGACCTGTCTGTTCTGCTGAAGCGTTTCACGGGAGATGTTCAGCTGAAGATCTTCCGAATCAACAACACCTCTGACAAAACCAAGGTAGTCAGGAATCAGATCCTTGCATTTATCCATGATCATGACACCGCTGGAATACAGCGCCAGACCCTTATCATAGTCTGGTGTGAAGAAATTGAACGGAGTTCTCTTCGGGATATACAGCAGAGCCGAGAATGATGAGAGGCCTTCCACGCTGTAGTGGATGACTCTGAGCGGTTCCTCAGTTCCGAAGAATCTGTCCTTGTAGAACTGAGTGTACATCTCGTCCGTGATCTCACTCTTGGCTCTCTTCCACAGCGGTGTCATGCTGTTGAGAGTATCCATTTCAGTGTATGTCTCGAACTCGTTGTCCTCTCCGTCTTCCTTCTTTCTGGACTTTTCAACTTCCATCTGGATCGGCCAGCGGATGTAGTCTGAGTACTTCTTTACCAGGGACTTGATCTTGTAGTCCATCAGATACTCATCGTAGTTAGTATCGCCGTCGTTGTTCTTGAGGTGGAGAATGATCCTCGTGCCGTGTCCGATCATAGCGCTCTCAAACATCGTATATCCGTCAGCACCGGAGGATTCCCACTGCCAGCATGCTTCTTCGCCGAATCTTCTTGAAACTACTGTTACCTTGTCTGCAACCATGAATGCTGAATAGAAGCCTACGCCGAACTGACCGATGATGTCCACATCGGACTTGTTTCCTTCCTCCAGTGACTTCTTGAATTCAAGAGATCCGCTTCTGGCGATCGTCCCCAGATTCTTCTCCAGTTCTTCCTTGGTCATACCGATACCGTTGTCGATGATGGAGAGCGTTCTCTCCTCGAAATCAGTCTCGATGCCGATGAAAAAGTCATCTCTGGACATGCCCTCAGGGCCTTCATAGTAAAGTTTATCTATAGCGTCACTGGAATTGGAGATGAGTTCTCTTAAAAAGATGTCCTTATTCGTGTAGATCGAATTGATCATCATATCCAGCAGTTTTTTCGATTCCGCTTTAAACTGTTTCTTTGCCATTTCTTCCACCTCTTAAATAAAATCATATCAACATATGTCGATGTGTTCGCAAAATGTTAGCACTCGTTCAATCCGAGTGCTAACATTATTATACCCACAGGCATAAAAAAATCAACCCCGTATTTCACGAGAATACGAGGCTGATCAAGCTGCAATATTATTTTCCTCCGGAAAGTTCATCATGTGCAAGTTCAACAACTTCAGCCGCCTTATCACAAAATGCCGGGAAATCAAACTCTTCGCGACTCCCCTTCCTTAGGAGAATGAGATATTCTATGTTACCCTTGGCACCGGTCATGGGAGAAAAAGTTAGTCCCTCCGGAACAAGTCCGTTTTCCAGGGCATATCCTGCAACTTTCTCGATTACTTCACGATGTACCGACTTGTCCCTGACTATACCCTTCTTGCCAACCTGTTCCCTGCCGGCTTCAAACTGGGGTTTTACGAGGCATACCAGTCTGGCATAATCATTAATCAGCTTCACCGCAGAGGGGAAGATCAGGTTAAGGGATATAAAAGAAACGTCAGCGCTGAGAAAATCCAGCTTCTCGGCTACTGTTTCCGGATCGAAATAGCGAAAGTTAACCTTTTCCATATTAACTACCCGTTCGTCCGTACGGAGTTTCCAGTCAAGCTGTCCGTAACCCACATCCACAGAATACACTTTACGCGCTCCGTTCTGAAGCATGACATCCGTAAATCCGCCGGTGGATGCTCCCACATCCATGCATACCGAATCCTTCAGATCGATCCCGAACTCTTTTATTGCTTTATCGAGTTTATATCCTCCCCGTCCCACAAAAGGACAGGTATCTCCCTTGAGTTCGATTTCAGAATCCACATCCACAGGAGTTCCCGGCTTGTCAAAGATCTGACCGCCTATGTATATCTTACCGGCCATGATCTCAGCCTTTGCCCGTTCTCTGGATTTGAAGAAACCCCTTTTGACAAGGAGCACGTCTAATCTTTCTTTCATTTTTCTTCACCCTCAGGTTTCGTTTCCGTCACGGAAGCCTTCACCTTTCCCGAGGCTCTCGCAAATCTGCGGGCAAGCCCCAGAGCGTCAAGGCCATACTGTTCCTCCAGTTCCTTCTGCTTGCCGTGAGGGATGAACTCATCCGGCCAGCCGATCTTTTTTATTTTAACTGCAAATCCGAAGTTCTCAGCCAGATCTTCCACCTCGCTTCCAAAACCACCGGATGTCACATTATCTTCAACTGTTATGATGTGATGCGTCTTTCTGGCCGACCGTTCGATCACTTCGGTATCCAGAGGCTTGACCTTTCTCACATCGATCACTTCCACGGAAATGCCCTTTTCCTTAAGGGCCTCCGCTGCTTTTATACACCGTCTGGTCATCTTGCCCACTGCAAGAACAGTCAGGTCTTCACCTTCAACCCTGACCTCAGGCCCTATCTGCTCAGGCACACGGGTCACACTTATGGACTCTTCCGGCATGGATGCCTTGCCTTTTGGATAACGGATAGCCACAGGGCCGTCCACTATCATGGCGTAATCCATCATCCGGCGGAGTTCAGCTCCGTCTGAAGGCGCAAGAATTGTCAGGTTCGGCATGTGCATGAGATAGGAAAGATCGAATATGCCCTGATGAGTTTCTCCATCCTCCCCAACGATGCCTGCTCTGTCTATGGCAAAGATCACAGGGAGATTCTGCATACATACGTCCATGAGAATCTGGTCATAAGCCCGCTGCAAAAACGTGGAATAGATTGCCACAAAAGGCCTCATCCCGCAGAGCGCCATTCCTGCTGCAAATGACACTGCGTGCTCCTCCGCAATTCCGACATCATATATCTTCTCCGGGAACTGTCTTGCGAAGCGGGAAAGACCCGTACCGTCAGTCATGGCGGCAGTCACAACGGTGATGCGGTTGTCCCTGGTGGCCATGGCGCAAAGTTTGCTGCCGAAAACTTCAGAAAAAGTCTTCGGGTTGTCAACGTTTGACTCTATGCCGATTTCCGTATTAAAAGGTCCCACACCATGATATTTCTCTGGGCTGTTCTCTGAAAGGCTGTAACCTCTGCCCTTTTGCGTGATGCAGTGAACAAGCACCGGTCCCCCTGCCCGTTTGGCTGCTTCGAGGGCTTCCACCATTTCTGCTACATTGTGACCGTCAACCGGTCCCATGTATGTAAGACCCATCTCTTCAAACATGATGCCGGGCACGATCAGATACTTGACCATATCCCTCATAGTTGAAAGGCCCTTGGTAACACCCTGACCTACTCCTGGTATTTTGCCCAGTCCGGACTTCAGTCCCGTCTTCAGTTTCTTATATCTGTCTGAGGTTCTCAGCTTCGCAAGATGTTTTGACAATCCGCCTCTGTTTTTCGAAATGGACATGGCATTATCATTCAGAACTATGATAATATCCGTATTCATATCCCCTGCATTGTTCAGCGCTTCGAAAGCCATTCCTCCCGTCATGGCTCCGTCGCCGATTACTGCGACCACTGAATTATTGAGACCCTCACGGTCCCGTGCCACAGCCATGCCCAGCGCCACAGAAATCGAATTGCTGCTGTGCCCCGAGTCGAATGTGTCATATTCACTTTCATCTCTCTTGGGGAATCCGCTGAGTCCGTCCTTCTGGCGCAGGGATTCAAATCTGTTCCCCCTGCCGGTGAGCATCTTGTGCACATATGTCTGATGTCCCACGTCCCAAACTATCTTGTCACGGGGTGCATTGAACACTTTATGCAGCGCTACCGTTAGTTCTATTATTCCCAGATTCGACGCAAGATGTCCCCCGGTTTCGGAGACAGTATTGATGATCTTCTTCCGGAGCATTGAACATAACTGTTCAAGTTCCTCCGGTTTCATGTTATTTAAATC
Source organism: Clostridia bacterium (assembly GCA_024684465.1). Taxonomy (GTDB): domain Bacteria; phylum Bacillota; class Clostridia; order Peptostreptococcales; family Anaerovoracaceae; genus JAIKWW01. Next base: position 26,306 of record JAIKWW010000018.1, read on the forward strand.
TGACGGGAAGATTCCTTCTTCTATAGTCTTCATAATATTCATCCGCGTCCCTCTGCTAAGAACGCGCCCCCATCTTTCCTATGTATTTTTGTCTTTCTTTTTCCTTTTTGTACCGTGTTCCGCAAATATCGCTATGAATTTGCTGACCCCGTTGATAATCTCCTTGGATCTGGATATGGCGATCTCTTTTCCGACAGCCTTGCCTCCGATGGTCATGGAGGCGACAAATCCGCTGAGAATCACAGAGCAAAGGGCAGCGTCTGCAAGTCCTGCAGATGCTATCTGCGTTACAATAAAGGCAGATGCGGATCCACTGATGATCCCGCAGGTATCACCCACCACATCGTTAAAGAGATTGGATACTCTGCTGGCATTTTTTAGGAGCATAAGAGCACTTTTTGCTCCGCGGATCTTTCCTGCTGCCATGGAATGAAAAGGTTTTTCATCCGCCACGGTAACCGCGACTCCCAATATATCAAACAGAATACCTATAAAAATGATGACGATCAGAATTATAAATGCCACCAGTATTGACGATTTTGAAAGGAGCATGTCAGAAAACATACTCATGAAAACAGACAGCAGAAATGCCGCAATGGTGATCAGTACCACCCATCTTCGTCGGGCTTTTTCCGCATCTCTGTCTTTATTCTTATTTTTAGCCATTTTATTCTACCATTAGTCCGCAACTGCTGCGGATCTCTCCCGGGTTTCGGAGCATCATCTGATGTCCTCAGTCAACCGGGCTGACGAGACAAATAAAAAATAAGTGGACGATCTGAATGTTAACTTTATGGCATAGGTCCGGTAAGATTTCCTGCGATGCTGCTGGTCCGTCGCCGGATCAGCGGTTTCCCTTTAAAGCTCCGCACGCCAAGTTGCCTTAGACGTGACCGGATTACCACTAAGTCCATACTGCAATCCATAGAGATCAAACAGCCTAGGGGATTTCCCCGGCAGTATTGGCCATCCCTATCCTCTTTTGCAATGCAGGTTTCAGGCAGCAATTGACACAATCCTCCGGCCGTGAGGAACAGCGTCACAGTTCTGCAATCCCCCTGAATCACTCAAGGCAGGCTACGCTTAGGGAGCAGCCGTACAAAAGAACTTGTACAGCCACGCCGTCAGGTTTATTTCTTGCAGGTGCAAAGAACGCGCCCACAAGCCTCCACGACAAACAGGGATCGCGCCCATATGCCATTATGGATCGCCCTGTGTGTCTTTCTCCCAGAAATTGCCCCCGACTGGGCGTCAGCGGCAAGATCAAGGAGCTTCATCGATGTGCCCTTTGACGGATTTTTGGGCCCGTCTTCAGGACAGCCAAATTCTGACTAGGATACTGCGCCACTTATTACAGTATTTTATGACAAGCGTGAAGCCAGGTCAAGAGCCATCCTGGTGAGGAACAGTTCTCCTTCCTCATTGCCTCCTGCCGCTTTTATCCCTGAGGCCACAGCTTCAGATGTAATCCTGTCCGCAATTTCATATGACTTTTTCAGCCCGTACTCAGATGGGTATGACAATTTCCCCAGCATCCGGTCAACTCCGGTTTTCTTTCCCAGAGCCGCTTCATCTCCGGTTACATCGAGGATGTCATCCACTATCTGAAATACGACACCGATCTTCTCGCCGTATTCTCCAAAGGCATCGAGACGTTCTCCGCTGCATCCCGCCAGGAGTGCCCCGGCACGCACCGCAGCCCGGATCATCGCACCGGTCTTGTTGGCATGGATATACAGGAGAATCTCCTCATCGGAGCATCCTGCTTCAGAAAGACATGCTCCCGCCTTTTCTCGATCGACACAATGCTGATTGCTTTCGCCGGTCATCATGAGGTCCGTCATCTGTCCGGCTATCATCCCCTGAACTCCCGCCGCGCCGGAAATCTCAGCAGCGGCATTTATTCTTGAAAGAATCTGTGCCTTATCTTCACCATGCATGACCGCGTTCCTGATATCTTCCAGCATGATGTCAAAAGCGGAATTGAGAAGCCCGTCACCGGCAAGTATCGCTGTTCCATCTCCAAATACCTTGTGGTTTGTCGGTTTTCCCCTCCTCAGATCATCATCGTCCATGGATGGATGGTCATCGTGGATCAGAGAATATGTGTGAATGAACTCCATGGCAGCTGCGTAGGGCATAGCCTGTTCAATACTACCGCCACAGATTTCACAGCATGCAAGCAGTAAAACCGGCCTGAGGCGTTTTCCACCGGCCGCAAGACTGTACTCCATTGCATCACGGAGCATGCGGCTTCTGATATCCACTGCCGGGATAAATCCCGCAAGAGCTTCATTCACAAAGTCCGCATAAGACTGATATTTTTCCCTGAAGTCTGATTCTCTGCTCACTGTTCCTCCACAGGGCGCATAGTCCCCGTCTCCTTGTCAAACGTCTCAATAACCTGTTTCGCATCCTGAAGAATCTGCATGCAATAGTTGTAATGATCTCTGCCCTCTTTATAGCTCTCTATGGCTCTGTCCAGCGGTGTATTCTCATCACCTACCGCCGCGGCAGCCTTTTCAAGTCTGTCGAAAGCCTCTTCAAACGTCAATTTTTCTTTCTTAGCCATTGCTGTTCCTTTCGTATCTAAGACCGCCCGACCGTACCTTCGTTCCTGAGCACCACATGACCGTCCTTCATTTCGAGGTTGATCTTTACCGGACTCGCTGCATCCGCAGCTGAAGTCAGTACCTTTCCGGTTTCCGCATCCCTCACAATTGCATAACCCCGTGCCAGGATCTTTGAAGGGGCCGCCGCCTCCAGCACTGCTGCCGCGCTCCGCGCCGCAGCCTCGCAGGCGGCCACTCTGCGCCTCATATCCAAATCCATCTGCGCCTCAAGCCGGCCTGTATCTTCACCGAGCCGGCGGATTCTGGCCGGCATCCCTTCCTGCATCCGGCGCCCGAGATTTTCGCAGCGCTCAGCCCACATCCTGATCCGGTTCCTGAAGGCTGCGTGCATCATGCCCCGGCTGTACCGTTCCATCATATCTCCGCACCGCTCCAGCTTCCGGCGGATGCCGGCCCCAAGCAGTTCAGACTCACGCTGCAGCTGCTCCCGCAGCGCAAAAGTATCAGGCACCGCCATGGCAGCTGCAGCCGTCGGCGTCTCCGCCCTCATATCTGCCACGTAGTCGGAAATAGAATAATCTATTTCGTGACCCACTGCAGATATCACCGGTATCTCCGAAGCATATATGCTCCTGGCCACTATTTCCTCGTTAAAAGCCCAGAGCTCTTCAGCGGCGCCGCCTCCGCGACCCACGATGATCACGTCTACATCACCTGCAAACCTGGAATTCACATCATCTATGGCTGCCGCGATATCCCGGCCTGCAGCGTCCCCCTGGACCAGACAGGGATAGACCATCACATCAGTTACGTCGTTCCGGGACCTTATTATCTTCAGAATGTCCCTCACCGCAGCTCCGGTCTCCGAGGTGATCACACAGACCCTCCGGGGAAAAGCAGGCAGAGGCTTCTTGTGCTCCATGTCGAACAGCCCTTCCTTTTTCAGCTTCTCATAGAGAGCTTTGAAAGCCAGAGCCAGTTCACCGGCGCCTGACACCTCAACATTCCTGACCGTCAGGCTGTAGTATCCGCCCCTCTCGTAGACAGAGATCCTGCCCGAAGCAGTGACCTCCATCCCGTCAGTGAGTTCATACCTGAGTGTCTCCACGTAATCCGCCGGCATAAAACAGGACACCTTCGAAGTCTCATCCTTCAGCGTGAAGAACACATGACCGCTCCCGTGATACTTGATATTGGTTATCTCACCCTTTACCAGCACATTTCCCAGTATTGGATCCGTGGACAGGATTCTTCCTATGTATTTATTCAGTTGTGACACATTCAACGGTTTTATTGCCATTATCCAACTGCCTTTCTTTTTCGCCAGGTCCATCGTCAGTCCCGCGTCGGTCCGTTCCGGCTTCACGTCAGTCCTTCACCAGTCCCCACGCCAGATCCATCGAAAGTCCCCGCGCCAGTTCAATCGAAGGTCCCGCGTCGGTCCGTTCCGGCTTCACGTCAGTCCCGGATATCAGAATTCTATCCCGTAAGCCTTCCGGCGCTCTTCAACAGCCTTCACTTCCTCCGGTGTGAGTATGTGCGGTTCCGGTACATGACCGGTTATCACCAGCATATTAGCATAGTATTCCAGAGTTTCCAGTCTGTAGTAAGCCTGCATCATATTCTGCCCCCAGGTCAGCACCCCGTGGCTCGCCATCAGCAGAGCGGCATGTCCCTTCACATAGGGGATTATAGTCTCAGCCAGTTCAGGAGAACCCGGCGTTGCAAAAGGCGCACACGGCACGGTTCCCAGATTCAGCAGAGCCTCTGTCACCACAGGGATATCCAGATCTTTCCTGGCACAGGCAAATGCTGTAGCCACCGGCGGATGAGCGTGAACCACCGCACCCACCTCCGGTCTTTCCCTGTACACGTTGAGATGAAGCTGCAGTTCGGAAGAAGCATGCATGCCTCCCTTGTTCTCCAGCTCATTGCCATCCATATCCACTTTTATGAGGATATCTTCGCTCATAAATCCCTTGGACACACCGGACGGAGTGATCCAGAGATTTCCGTCAGCCGTCCTGCAGCTGATATTTCCGTCATTCGCCGCGCAGTAATTCTTGTCGTACATTCTCCTGCCAACTTCCAGGATCGATGCCTTCGCCTCTTCATCTCCGGGAAGCGGCTTCTTCAGTGCCTCACTCATCGCGAACCTCCTTCCGCTGTTCCATCTTCTTTTTTTCCATTATATCCCTCAGAGAGACGTCATACGGCGGATACGCCACACCGTACTCAGTGATTATCCCGGCTATGAGCTCATGATCTGTCACGTCAAAGGCCGGATTATACGTCCGGACCTCCCTGAGCGCCATGGGTTCGCTGTACCACATATCCGTTATATCCGTGCCGTCCCTCTGTTCGATAACTATGTCCTCTCCGGTGGCCGTTCCCATATCTATGGTTGAAGTCGGGGCTGCGATATAGAGCGGGATCCCGTAATGCTTCGCCAGAATCGCCACTCCCAGTGTGCCTATCTTGTTTGCGGAATCGCCGTTTGCGGCAACCCGGTCACAGCCCGTGATAACTGTCTGCACCTTGCCTTCTTTCATCACCGATGCAGCCATATTGTCGCAGATCAGCGTCACATCCACTCCCGCCAGCTGAAGCTCTGTGGAGGTGAGACGCGCCCCCTGTAACAGAGGCCTGGTTTCATCCGCATAGACGTGAAAACCGTAACCCCTCTCCTGCCCCAGATAGATTGGAGCCGTGGCAGTACCGTACCGCACCGTCGCCAGATGCCCCGCATTGCAGTGAGTCAGGATACCCTGTCCCCTTTTCAGCAGCGGGAGTCCGTTTTCTCCAAGCTTCCTGCAGACTTCTATATCTTCATTTTTAATAGTCAGCGCCTCGACACGCAGCCTGCTGACGATCTCCTCCGGAGTGCTGTCAACCAGTCCCTCCGCGAGATCCATCATCCGGTCCACCGCCCACTTCAGATTGACCGCCGTCGGCCTGGCCAGAACCAGTTCCCCGGCCGCCTTACGCAGTTCTTCCATAAAGCCTTTTCTGTCATTTCCGGCAACATTTAACGCGTCCAGCGCCGACAGATAAACTGCGATGCCGGCAGCAACTCCTATAGCAGGAGCTCCTCTGACTCTCAGCCTCTTTATGGCATCTATAATTTCCCTCCGGTCCCTCAGCTCAACCAGCTTCACAGTTCCCGGAAGCACCGACTGGTCAATGATCACCAGCCTTTCACCGTCCTCAGACAGATTGACGGTATCCGTTTCCAGAATATTAATGATTTCTTTTTCCATTGTTCAAATCCCAAAGACCTGAAGAGATCTTTCCGCTTCTTCCACAGCAATCTTTACAAATGAACGCATGCTCTCCACATCGCCGAAGAACGCCTGAGCAGAGCCGGGCTTTCCTCCGCCCTTTCCTCCCAGAGCAGCGGCATGTGCCTTTACTACAGCTCCGAAGTCCACCTTCGCTTCCCCGCTGAAAGCCAGCAGCACGCAGCAGTCTGAAGCAGAGGAAACGATAGCCGGGCGCGAGTCGTTATCCGTGATCTTTCTGGATACCCTGCGCACCACATCCATATCACCCTCAGCCAGTTCTCCTGCTATGACAGGGGACTCCACAGCCATCAGCCTGGCGCTTTCGATATCTGCCACGATTCCCTTCATCCTGTTGAGTTCCCTGTGCATCTCGTCATTCTTTCTGTCCGCGGCAGCCACCTTTTCAGGAAGAGAAAACTCATCCGCAGAGAATTTCTCCGCCAGCATGCTGATCACCCGGTGCTTCTGGCGGTAGTCCATGAGAGCCCGCTTTCCGCACTTGAACGAGATCCGGGTCATGCCCTTGTACTTCTCTGTACCGGTGATCTTTATGATGCCCACCTGAGACGTGTCCGATGGATGAGGACAGCAGCATGCCACACAATCAACTCCCGGGATCGAGACGATGATTATATCCTCATCCGCTTTAAGTTCCTTTCTCAGCGGATACTTCTTTGCTTCCTCCGCATCCTTCACCATGGTGATCTGAACCGGCAGACTACGGTAAACCACATCATTTGCCAGTTCCTCGATCCGGTCCAGCATCTCCTGAGTTATCTCACGGGAGTCTATGTCGAAGGTGCCCACATCTTCACCCAGACGAAAGCCCTTGTTGTCCAGATCATACTCGCTCTTGAAAAGTCCCGAAAGGATATGTTCTCCGATATGATTCTGCATATGGTCAAAACGGCGTTCCCAGTCGATTTCCATCAGAAGTTCATCGCCCACACTTACACCTTCAGCATCTTCCCTGCTGAGCTGATGAAGGATCTCTCCGTCCCGTTCCGTTGCCAGCAGGACTTTCATGCCGCCCACGGTACCCAGATCCGAATTCTGTCCCCCGGAATCCGGAGCAAATACAGTTCTGTCAAAGATCAGGAACTCACCTTCCTTACCCGTCACTTTAGCCGTTACCGTTTTCAGATACGCATCACTGTTGTAGAGTCTCTCTGTCATGATCATCCCTCAAATTCGTTCAGCGGTCTCACTTCGCCGCTCCTGTCCGTAAAATATATTTCTTCTCTCACAAAGATCCAGTTCTGGGGGTGAAATCTCTTCCCCGCATATTTGGCAAACTCCGTCATGAGGACCTGTGGATTCAGATTTCCGTTGCTGCCAGTGAGCAGCCTCATTCGCAGTTCAGGGGAATCCGTGCCCTCTGACTGTTCAAAGCTGATGATCGAAGGACGTATATCCGTCTCCACATCCCTTCTCTTCTTTTTTGAGTATTTTGTAGTAATAATACTGCCCTGTCCCAGGAACGAATCCAGAGCGCGCTTCACCCGTTCTCTCTCATTCCAGACAGCGGTTTCCTCTTCATCAACGGCACTTCTGCATACAACTCTGTAATCCGCATGGGTAACAGCTGCCGCCGCTGCCGTCCTTCCCGTTTCCTTCAGAGATGTGCATCCCGTAAGACTCATGCCTTCGGGCATCTGTCCGTTGAGCTTTTCCAGAAGCTCTGCAGTATCGTTATCAAACGCCGTCTCAAAATCCATGTATTCAGCCCGGCTCTCAAAGCCCAGCGACAGAGGATGAGCGAAGCCGATCTTTGCATGGGGATTGAATCCCTGTGAGTAGTTCAGCTTTATTTCAGCTCTCTTGAACGCTCTCTGAAAAAGTCTGAGAACGTCCAGATGCGAAATAAATCTGAGATTTCCTGTCTTTGTAAATTTTAAAAGATATCTTGCCATACTCCACCTCACATTTCCGACGGAGCATGCTCCGGCGCCGATACGTCTGACAGCTTCACCTTCTCGTACACCGGACATTCCACAAATCTTCTGAGTCCGCATCCTGTGCAGCCTTCTCTGCAGTCATGGGTCACTGTGGCAGCCATGGCTCTGTCATACTCAGCCAGCATATATTTCTTCGTCACGCCGCAGTCTATGATCTCCCATGGAAGATACTCATCCCTGTCGCGGGTCCTCTGGGAATAGAACGTCGGATCCACCCCGGTTTCCTCAAAAGCCTGCAGCCATTTTCCGTAATCAAAGGACTCTGACCAGCTGTCGAACTTGCATCCCAGCTCAAAGGCCCTGAGAATCGACTTGCCGGTTCTTCTGTCTCCTCTGGCGAAGACTGCTTCCAGGAAACTGGTATCAGAACCGTGATACTGATATGACACACCCTTTTTCTTTTTCAGAAGATCTCTGAGCAGATAGTGCTTTCTGTCAAATTCCTCAGGTGTATTCTGTCCCGCCCACTGGAACGGCGTATCCGCCTTCGGAACAAAGTTTGAAACGCTGACTGTAACATTGAACTTGCCCCTGCGTTCCGGATCCTTTCTGGCAATCCAGGAAATCTTTCCCGCTATGTCAGCAATGCCTGCGATATCCTCATCAGTTTCCCCCGGCAGACCGATCATAAAATAGAGCTTTATGTTATTGTAGCCCAGTTCGATAGCCTGCTTCGTCGCCGAAAGTATATCTTCTTCCGAAATATTCTTATTAATGACATCCCTCATGCGCTGAGTTCCGGCTTCAGGCGCGAAGGTGAGCCCGGTCTTCCTGAAGGTGCTTATCTCATCCAGAACCCTCGGCGAAAATGAATCGAGTCTCATGGAAGGCAGTGAAAGCCCCGTTTCACGGCTTCTGCACATGGACATGAGATCCGTTACCAGTGGCTCGATCTTCGAATAATCGCTGGTTGAAAGTGACAGAAGAGACATCTCATCGTAACCCGTGTTCTTCAACTGCGCTTCAGCATATTCCTTTACCTTCTCTGCGGATCTCTCCCGGATAGGCCTGCAGATGATGCCGGCCTGACAGAATCTGCATCCTCTGGTACATCCCCGAAAAAGCTCGATGACAGAACGGTCATGAACCACATCCATGAAAGGCACTATAGGATTTAACGGATATGACACGCTGTCCATATCCATTATCATCCTCTTTACAACAGTATCCGGAGCGTCCGGGAACAGCTTTCTGTGTCCGGTCATCCTTCCGGTCTCATCGTATTCCGGTTCATAGAGCGAAGGAACGTAAACCCCCGGAACCTGACACAGCTTCTCCAGAAGTTCTCTTCTGGAATAGCCCATCCGCTTTCTCTCGATCATGAGCTGAGCCGTCTCCACCAGCACATCTTCCCCGTCTCCTATCATGTAGAAATCGATAAAATCAGCCAGAGGCTCAGGATTGTACGAGCAGTTTCCTCCTGCGCAGACAAGAGGATCCTCTTCTCCCCTGTCGCAACTCTTTAACGGGATTCCCGCAAGATCCAGCATGTTGAGGATATTGGTGAATGAGAGCTCGTACTGAAGAGTGAACCCCAGCACGTCCATCTGGGAAACGGGATTCTTCTTTTCTTCAGTAAAAAGCGGCAGTCCGGTCTCCCTCATCAGTGCCTCCATATCAGATCCCGGAGCAAAAACTCTCTGGCAGTACACACCCTCAGTTTCATTCAAAACGTGATAGATGATCTGGAGTCCAAGATAAGACATTCCTATCTCGTACTTGTCCGGAAAGCAGAATCCGTAATTCAGTTCGGCCTCGTTTTCGTCTCTCATAACACTGCCCCACTCGCCTCCCATGTATGAAGCGGGCTTATCGACCTGCGCCAGCAGCGTTTCGACTTTTTCAGTAAGGTCTGTCATTTTCATATATAAGATGTTTCCTTTCAAATACAGCAGACGCGGGAGCATGCTCCCGCGCCGGTCATTCTTCTTTAAAAAGCTCTGAGTCTCCGTTGAATTCCTTGACACGATATGTGCCCCTGTCGAATTTCATATTCAATACCTGTGAAAGCTCCCTGCCTTCCATAAAACAGAGTATCACCCTCAGGACGCCGGAGTGACTGACTATTATCAGGTCACCGGAGGTCTCATTTACAAGTCTGCAGAATCCGGGTATCACACGGTCGTACAGATCCTGAAAATTTTCTGCATCCCCGTCTATCCTGTAATTCAGAAGATCTGCTCCCCGTGCCTCAAAGCCCTCCGGGTCTTCCTTCCGGATCTCGCTCATAAACTTACCGTCCCACGAACCCAGAGCCATTTCTCTGAATTCGGGCACAGGCTCCACAGCAATGTCTCCTTCCATCTTTGCCGCGATGATCTCTGCGCTCTCCGTTGCCCGCTTAAGGTCACTGCAGTAAACAGTCCGGGTATTCAGTTTGAAGTGGTTCATTTCATAGCCGACGTATTCACACTGTTCCCGTCCCTCGGCACTGAGACTCACATCGGTCTGACCCAGGAATATCTTCTCGCTGTGACGTTCAGTTTCGCCATGGCGGATCAGGACCACCCGTCTCACATTCCCGCGGGCTGCATGAATCACGTCCATATGTGCCCGTATGAGTTCGCACATATTGCTGCCGGTATATTCTTCTATGTAATTCAGCACCTTAGATGAGACGTTGATCTTCTCCTTGACCTTTTTTACTATCTCAGGGTTGTCTTTGAACTTTTCAAGCGCCGGTGAAAGTCTGTCCCTCAGAGTGACCACATGATCCTCCTCGCAGAGCTTGTCTGCCAGACAGATGAGGTCCTTTTCCGTCACATCGTCCACCGGAAGGGGATGAAGATAATCCATATGAGCCTGGACGATGTCCGCCACCTCAGGATAACCGTAGTCCATCACCCTTTCAGCGCCTGCATCCCAGTGCTTCGGCATTGTTCTCAGACAGTCATGAAGCAGACCGGAAGCTCTTATGAGAGGAATCGACAGATTCATCCCCGCTTTATTGAGTGCCTCTCCCATGACAGTTGCGGCTTCAGTTACAGCCTCACAGTGACGTATCACATGCTCCGGTGTCCCGCATCTCAGATAGATTCTCCTGCACATATCCTCGTCCGGAATCCTGTGGCTCTCATAGTAGTCCAGCAGAGCGTCGTAGGCTTCCTTTGTATCCATATCCATGAGAATACTCTCGCAATTCGTATCAAAATAATTCATCTCATCCGGATGTGCTCCTGTCACGGACTTCATGCCCTGCTCCCCGTTACTTTCTGTGATCTCCTCAGCAAAGATTCCCGGCACAAGCAGTGGATGGCCGTGTTTTCCTTCAAAGCACGGTGTGAGAAACTTTCCCGGTTCTTCAAGGTGTTTCTTCAGGAGAAGCTTGAAGATATACGGAGGGATCAGAGGAATATCCACAGGATTTATTATAAAACAGCTGTGGCCGTCTCCGTACGCAGCTGCCACCCCTGCCTGGATAGATGTAAACATGCCCTCCTCAAAGCGGCTGTTCCGAACGATTCGTGCATCCATTCCTTCCAGAGCCTTTTCTATATCTTCAGATCTGTACCCTGTGACGACATATATCTGATCTATTCCCGCAATGTTCATGCTCAACGTGAGCATTTCCAGCGGCGTCCTTCCGCCGATCTTCATCAGCGGTTTGAAATCCTTCATCCTCGAGGAAAAACCTGCTGCAAGTATAATTCCCGCTGTACTCATTTTGCCCATATTCCCCACTCCTGAGACTGTCTGTCCAACCTTCTGAAAACTTCACTCCTTAGTATATCACACATTGAAAAATCAAGATAGCTGAACCATCTGAAGGTTTTATACCAGCAACCGGATGCCTTCATATAGCGGTTCGTGGTATTTATCGTTTTAGTTTGTTTTAATTTATTTTATTTAATATTAATTGTTGACAATTTGTTATTGTGTGTTATTCTTTATTCAGAAAAGAAAAAATACTCTGCTGTTTAAATGATTTATTTGGAGTTAATTAAAACCGATAACCCATTCAAGCTGATTCGTTCTCCTGAATCTTCCGTTGTACGGCTTTTGCAGAAGCTGCTATACATAAAAAAGAAAGCTGAAACCCGAGTCAGCTTTCTTTTTTATGTATTTCATTGCTTTCTTCAACATAAAAGGGACCGTCCTTTATTACGGGACGATCCCTGATTATTATTCAGCTTTATTGGCGCTGCCGCCATTTTTCTGTTCTTCCAGAGCTCTGTTGAGTTCTTCGAGGAACGGTCTTATAGATTCCCACTCTTCCTCTGTTTCCACCGGTCTGAGCTTGTCCTCTTCAGGGACATCTGCTCTGTAGGAAACAACAAACTTGTTCTTGTCTCCGTTTTCATCTGTGGATCCGTCGGTAAATACGAGATAGTCTTTCTTTGTTTCTTCGTTTCTGAACTTGCTGATGATCTCACACTCGAGAGGCAGGTTCTGGTCGTTGTATACCGCGATCAAATCGCCTTCGTATTCCATTGTCTTTTCCTCCGTAAGCTAGAAAAAAAGGCGTCTGAAATAGTTCAGACGCCGTATGGTGATCGAAAATTAAAGAGCTCTAGTCACCTTGTTGGACTTGATGCAGCGAGTGCATACGTTCATCTTCTTTACAGTACCGTTATCATTTACTCTAACTGACTGAATATTTGGATTCCACTTTCTCTTTGTGTGGATGTTGGAGTGGCTGACCTTGTTTCCGGTAACCTGACCCTTTCCACAAACTTCGCATTTCTTTGACACTTGAAACACCTCCTTTACCATTCCCGGAAGGGATATTAATTTAAAACGGTAAATCGAGCACGCCGAGCTCCACATGCTTCAGGCGTCATGGTGCGACGGGTGCCGCACTGTCGAGATTCCGTAAATATCAATCCAGCGCATAGGTAATACGCTTATGCACGCGAATAATTATATCACACGGTTTTCGCATTGTACAACACAATTTTGTAAATAATCCGAATAATTTTTGAAGTGATTGTCCATCCGATGATTTCAACCTTTACTGTCATTTTTGTGTAAAATAATGGTATAATTAGCTGGATAGCATCATGCAGAACAATCCGTTATCTCACCTGTGACAGGAGCGAATCATGTCAGGATCAGATCTCTTCGAGAACATGCCCAGGGCCATAGAAAAAAAAAATAAAGACCGGCATTCACTCTCTGGTGGGAGATAAGATCCTCTACAAGGGGACCACCATGACAGGGAACAGACTGGAAGTGAGAGACACTGTCATTGACGGCCTGGATGTCCGGGTTCTGTATGTGGACGATGTGAGAGAATCAGCCTTATTCAAGGACATAAATCTCAGGAGTGAGTTCATTTCCCTCTACCAGGATCTTGTGGCGAGAATAATGGACAATGCACCGGGTGTAGGAAACACTCTGCTGATCGGCGGAGCCGGTTTCATTTTTCCCCATTATTACATAAGAAGATATCCCTCCCGCAGGATGGATGTGGTGGAAATCGACCGGGAAATGATCAAAGTTGCCAGGAGTTACTTCTACCTGGATGACCTTTTTGAGCAGTACAATCTGGCTGTCAACCGCAGACTTGAGATCTTCAACGTTGACGGAAACAGGTTCATCAGCAGCACCCGCCGCCGCTACGATGCGGTGATAAATGACGCTTACGACGGGGGCAATCCGGATCCCGGTCTGTCCTCCTACGACGGCACGGCTGATATCCACCGGATACTGAATCCCGGCGGGATCTACATTGTGAACCTGATCACTGCCATCACGGGCAGATATTCCATGAGACTCACCATGCTGCTGAAAATTCTCCAGGATCACTTCAATTACGTTAAATACTCAAGATGCGAGGAGGACAGAGACCCCTTTGACATTCAGAATGTGGTCATCATCGCCTCCGACAAGCCCCTTGACTGGCTTTAGTTTTTCCCCGGATGGGATGAACCGAAGCCTTTTTCTTTTATCTGCTCACCTTTTCGAATCTGTACTTCTGTTTTATATCGGGATATTTCTCTCTGTCCACTTCGCTCATGAACATGTCATAAGGTCTGACGTAAAGGCCGAACTCATCATACAGAGCGCGATAGACCATCATCCTGCTCCGGTCCTCGGAATGTATCGCGATTCCGACGATCTGGTACAGATATTTATTTGCATTGCGATCCCCGGAATCAAGTGTTTCACGTTTAAAATGCTGTACTATATCTCCCGGACAAAATGTTCTTTCTTCAGCTTTCATCAGGTTCATTCGCCTCCTTGGGTTTACAATAAAAAATATACAGGCAAGTGATTTGTCTCACCCGCCTGTATGTAGATGTCAATAATTACGTTCATCAGCCCTGTTCCGCGAAGTGGCCGTCTGAGGGATGCTCCTTCAGCGCGTATGCGATATTCACAGCGTGATCGCCGCAGCGTTCCAGAGCCATTACCATATCTGTAAAGATTACTCCGGACACCGGTTCACATGAAGAATGCATAAGACGCTCAATGTGGTTGTGGATCAGCTCGTTTTCCTGCTCATCGATCCGGTGCTCGATTTCATCCAGGAGGCTGATTCCCGAATAATCCTCCGCTTCAAATATGGTAAGACCGCGGTCAAGGGCTTCCCTGGTGTCATTTGCCATTCTGCGGAGTTCCTCCCAGGCGGTTTCAGTCATACGTGCCTTCTTTGAGCGCATCTCCTCGATGTACTCGATTATATTCTCCGCGTGATCGGAAAGTCTTTCCATATCAGTGCTCGCCATGGTCAGCTGGGAAATACGCTTCAGGCTTGGACCACCCAGGTCAAATGATCTGAGGTCGGCCATTGCATCCATTATGGAATGGTTGAGGGCATTGATATTTTCTTCTCTCCTTCTCACCGACTCGGCCTTGTGTTCATCATAATTAAAGAAGCAGTCCAGAGCCCTGTTGAAATTCTTCTGGGCGATGCGACCCATCCTGCTGACTTCTCTGTGAGCCTGAGCCATTGCCATTGCAGGAGGAACATTTGAGATATTCGTCATGAACTGCAGTGATCTGTCATGAAGCTGCTCATTTTCTTCTTCCATAACAGGGATCAGTTTCTCGGACAGCTTGATGATCTGACCTACAAACGGGAATTCCACAATTACGGCAAAGATGGCGAAAATAGTATGTGTGTTTGCGATCTGTCTCGCCACATCGTCAGGTGACATGCTCTGGATCAGATCCAGCACTGCAGGGAACGCGCCTATAACAGCGAGAATGATAACCGCTCTGATGAGGTTAAACAAAAGGTTGAGAATCGCTGTACGCTTTCCGTTTCTGTTAGTGGTGAGTGATGCCAGAAGATTCGGCATTACTGAGCCTATTGCGGCACCTATTACCAGGTAGACAGCCGTACGGTATTCGAGAAGTCCCTGCACCGCAAAGGTCTGAAAAATGACCGTGGACGAAGAAGAACTCTGAAGGATCGCTGTAAAAAGGACACCGAAGAGAACCGCCAGTAAAGGGTTATCCAGCCCTGTGATAAAACTGATAAACATTTCACTCTGGGACAGTGGCGCGATTGCCGCCTTCATGATGGATATGCCCTGGAATAACATTCCAAAGCCCATTATTACCTCGCCCACGTACTTGACCATGTTGCCCTTCATGAACATGTACATTATCACGCCGGTGAAAATGAACATAGGCGTGAATGTCGAGATATTAAACGCAGTGATCTGCGCTGTTATGGTCGTACCAATATTTGCGCCCATGATAACGCCGATGGCCTGAGCCAGATTCATGAGACCCGCATTTACAAAACCGATAACCATTACGTCCGTTGCGGATGAGCTCTGAATGAGCATGGTCATCGCAACACCCACAAAAATAGCTATAACTCTGTTGGTCGTTGCTTTCTCAAGAATCAGCTGCAGATTCTCGCCACAGGCATTCTTGAGTCCGGAAGACATGATGGACATGCCGAACAGAAACAGACCTACGCCTCCCAAAAGAGACAGGACATCATAAATTGTCATTCGTTTTCTTCTCCAGTTCTTGTTCTTTTCGATTTCTTAATACATTCTAATCCTTTTCTTAACCGTATCTACTATATCATAAAAACTGAAAAACCTATAATTCTTTCTTTAAAATCTCTGTGTAAATTTAGTGAAGTGATGGATGCCGCCGGTCTACCACCTCACCTGAGTTCTGTCCTACTTTCGAAATCTTCTGTTTACGCCCATCTTCTGCAGGGTTCTGTGGCAATCGTCACATATCCTGTAAGGGAAATTCCACATGAGCTTCCTTCCGCATCTTATGCAGGTCCTTGAACCCTCCATGATCTGCTCAGAGAGGATCTTCATTATCCCCCTGGAGATCATACGCTTCATTTCCATGATATCATTGATGTCTTCCTCATGTTCGAAACGTTCATCCCAGGAGAACATCAGATCGCATATACGATAGGCGCTCTCCAGTTTCTGCAGATCGTCGTAGGTGAGATCCGTAAGATCCACCTCCGGCCGCACCGCGTCGAATGGTACTGTCATGCCGGCCAGTTCCGTTCGCACCAGATCCAGCCACAGCCTGATCAGGTCCTCCTTCCGCTCATCGAAAGGAATGGTGATCGCCCGATATATGAACTCCTTGTTGTCGGTTTCATCCTCGATCATCTCGCAGAGTTTTATTTCACTGCTCAGTGATGCGCGCTGAAATCCCTCCTTCAGCCGGATCGCATCCCATCTCTTGAGGATGTCGGAAAGTCTGCTGTCGATGTGGATCAGGGCTTCAGGGAATTTTATTACCGCCTTTTCGATATCACTGATATTCCTTGACAGCTTCTTCTCTATCATGAGACTGTCCACAGCAGCATTTACAAAACCTTTATCATAAATGCCGAATCGGCCTGCACGGCCTGCGATCTGCTGGATCTCGCCGGATTCAAGAGGACGTCGTGTCTTTCCGTCAAACTTCTGTGATTCCAGAAATACGACCCTTCTGATAGGCATGTTGAGACCCATGCCGATGGCGTCGGTGGACACGATAACCTGTGTCTCTTTCTCGGAGAATCTTCGAGCCTCTTCGTGTCGCACATCATAAGGAAGATCTCCGTATATGATGCTGCAGCGTATCCCCTCTGCCTGCAGCTCCGTGGCAACGGCGTGGACGTTTTTCTTGGAAAACACGATCAGCGCGTCTCCATCCCTCACGCTCTCAGGGAAATGGAAACGTTCCTCCTCGAAAAGGAGCGGAATCTGACGATGGTGACGCACTACGGAATAAGTATCACCGCAGGCCTCGATCAGCTTGATCAGCACCTTTTCAGCATGGGCTGCAGCACAGATATGAATCTCATCTGCACAGATACCGATAACAGCTCTGGTCCAGGACCCGCCTCTCTCCGGATCAGCGATCATCTGCCCCTCATCAATAACTGCCACATTGTAATGTGCTATCTCGTCCATCATCTCCACAGTGGAAGACATTATCTCAGCATCGGGAACGAGGATCCGCTCCTCCCCTGTCATAAGGGAGCAGGGTTTTCCCGCACTGTTGAGTTCTTCGAATTTTTCATAGGCCAGAAGTCTGAGGGGAGCCAGATACACTCCTCTGTCCGCTTTCTTCAGCGCCTCGATCGCCTGGTAAGTCTTTCCCGAATTCGTCGGACCTATGTGAAGGATAAATCTGCGGTTCATGGTTCTGGCCGCAGGGTAGAGATCCACCGGATCGTCAGGGATGCTGTCGATCATGAGTCTGCTGAGATGTTCTCTCTCCCGGATCTCTGCCAGAAGTGCTCTGGCCGCCACGGTATAGCGGCGATTTTTCTGAAGGAGCTCCCCGGCTCCGGTCACATCGTACCTGTCAGCCAGGACCTTGGTTATCTGGCCGGTATAAATGATATGTTCCACCAGAAAACGGCGGTACTCCGCACCGTACACCCTGTCGCTCAACAGCATGCGAAGAGTCCGATCCCCGTCCGTATTGTGCCTTATGAGCTTGAGAATCCGGGTCTCTCCGCTCCTGGGAATCCTGAGAAGCTGATCTGTGACAATTTCCAGCCTCTCATGGCTGTCGGCAAACCTCTCCATCATGTTTCTTATCCTGCGTTCCAGCACGTAAGAACTTCCCTTGCCCCTTCTTCCCCGGCTCTTTTTTTCAAACAGCTTGCCCTCTGTCATCCTCTTCTCAAAGAGCACTGTCAAAAGGCTCAGCAAACCTTCATCATCGGGAGGCGCCAGCAGATCCGGATCCGTCCCTCCGATGTATGAAAGCGCCTCCTCAGGAGTAAGTCTGGCCTCTGTGGGTTCGCCATTTCTTCTCCGATAATCCATATAGCTGTTGTAAAAGCCCTTGTCTGACAGCGGATCACTGCTCAGTGCAGCCTGATATATCTCATTCTTTGAAAGGATCATCCCCACGCTGTTCAGATACTCGTCTGTCTTCTTATATTCATCCACCACCTGTTTTTTGGGCAGATTTCCGTCTATGTAACAACCCTTGAGAGCCAGGTTCCGGGCTCTCTTTTCAGATCTTTCCGTCACATACTCTATATATTTTGCTAATTCTCTGTCGTATTCCATCTTAGTCCGAATAACACCTTTCCAATATCTCCCCATCCCGATTTTGTACGGGACATAGCGCTTCTATTATAATATAATATCAATTGGATTCACAACAGAATTGTAAGCCGGGGGTGTTTTTCAAAGACATTTTCGGGAAGAAAACACAGTAAAAAAAAGAAAATTGTAAAACGGAGTTGAAAAATGATACATTACTTTCTCACCGGCGAACAGCAGGTTGGAAAAAGCACGATCATCGATAAAGTAATAAAGAATACAGGCGCCAGAGTCGGCGGTTTCCGGACGGCTTTCGGACCGGACAGATTCTCGGCAGAATACAAATTTCTCTACATGAGAGACGCCGCAGAAGAATTTGTTCCTGACGCAGAGCATGCCATCGCCAGATTCAGCCCCGAGGGAATAATGCCATTTACAGCCAGGTTTGAATCTTCCGGCCTGGAGATCGTAAACCGGGCTCTGACTGAAAAGCCGGACATCATCATTCTGGATGAATGCGGAAGACTTGAATCAGAAGCGCTGAACTTCCAGGAGGCGGTGATCAGCACTCTGGATTCCGGTATTCCGGTTCTCGGTGTCATCCCAAAGCGCATCCCACCATGGACCCGCAAAATGATCTACCGGGATGACGTTAAGGTTCTTGAGGTCACCGTGGAAAACCGGAACAGACTTGCCGTAATGCTCACCGGTGAATACATGCCATACGTCAGGCAGAAGTGATGATTAGAGGAAATTCTCTTTCCTGCTGATAAATACCGTCAATAGTGTCAATAAAAAACTGCCGCTGCAGGTCTGTACCCTGCAACGGCATTTTACATTTATTTTCTAAATTAGTGATTTCTCTTGCACTGTGCCTGAACAGCTGTGATAGCGATAACACCGGGGATGGATTCCCACTGCACGCCTCTGGAAAGATCATTGACCGGCTTCGGAAGTCCCTGAATGAGAGGTCCGTAAACATCCGCCTTTGCCAGACGCTCAGCTATTTTATAGCAGGCATTTCCCGCGTCGATATTAGGGAAGATGAGGAAATTGGCTTTTCCTGCAACCTCACTGCCCGGTGCCTTGATCTCTCCGATTTCCGGAACTATCGCAGCGTCTACCTGCATTTCTCCGTCACACTTGAGTCCCGGATACTTTTCATGAGCGATGCGGACAGCTTCTCTTACCTTGTCTACCATATCGTGCTTTGCGCTTCCCTTTGTGGAATGGGAAATGAAAGCAATGCGCGGATCATCTCCGATGAATACTTTGAAAGCCTCCGTGCAGTCATATGCGATATCTGCCATGAGCTCCGAAGAAGGATCCTGGTTAAATCCGCAGTCGGCGAACATAAACAGACCATCTTCTCCGAATTCGCAGTCCGGAACATCAACTATCATGAAAGAGGAAGCTTTTCTGAGCTGTTCCTGAGGGAGACCGTATCTGAGGATCTGCAGTGCCGGTCGAAGCGTATCTGCAGTCGTGTGATCTGCTCCGGAAACGAGTCCGTCAGCATCACCTGCCCGGAGCATCAGAACGCCAAAATATACTGTATCGTTGAGAACTGTTTCTCTGGCCTCTTCCAGTGTCATTCCCTTTTCTTTTCTGATCTCATAGAATTCCTGAACGTACTTTTCAAGTCCCGGCGCCGTTGCAGGCTCCACGAACTCAGCATCGTCTATATTAATATTCAGCTCTGCCGCTCTCTTCTTGAGTTCAGTCTCGTTGCCCGGCAGGATGATCCTGGCAAAACCCATTTCGAGAGTTTTCGCTGCAGCCTTGAGAATCCTGTCATCAGCAACTTCAGGAAGAACTATTCTCTTTATTTCTCTCCTCGCCATTTCGATTATCTTATTTATGTGTGACATAATGAATCGTACCTGTCCCTTTCTTTAAATGTTCAGTTATGGAATCTTGCATACAATGCAAACTATATGTGACTAGTTTACCACGTATCAGTCTAAATGGATAGTTATTTTACCACGCTGAAGCGCCTCAGAATTGTGTTTCTAACATGATCACGTCGTAGATCAGAATGCTGCTTCCGTCAGTCATCTCCAGCGACTTCGCTATCTCATCCACTTTACCGATCCGTTTGATCTCCGTCACGTAGCGCCCTCCGGACTTTCTCTCGTCAGGCTTGAAATACGTTATCTTCACCGGCGGTCTTTCATTAATATGCTCCCGCACTGCCATGAGCGACCTGTCCAGCTCCTCTCTTCCGTTTTCGTCAAGATCGATCCGGCTCTCCGTGATCCGCGCCTCCTCATCGATTGCATCCCCGTATCCCGTCAATGCGGCAAAAGGCGAAAACTGGGCCGCCCGATCCCGGGCCGGCATGGGGCTGTGCTTTACCGATCTGTGATGCGGCATGCCGATTATGTCATCATATGCTCCCATCAGGCCTTATGTCCTCCAATCTGACCGTTTCTGGCTATCGCTGTAGCTCCTTCCTCCAGGTTCATGCCCCTGACGATGGCATTTTTCCCGAATTTCCGCTTTATTGCGAGTATAGCCTCCTGTGCGTCATGCTCCCTGCTCAGCTCTGCGTCCTCAGCTTCCTTCTGTCTTTCAATGGCCTCGTAATCTGTGAACAGATCTGTCTGGATGTTGTCACCGGGCTTTGGCCCTGCATCTTCCTCACCGGTCACGTGATTGGCAACCACGTACATGCGTCGCACCAGCAGCCCCGAACTGACTATGCGGTCAAAGAGTTCCACCGCAGCCTCTGCAATGATCCTGGAGGATGAAGTGAAACGTCCCAGATTGATGCTGCCGTTGGCATGTTTAGGCACCGGCCTTCCGTAGAAATCCGTTTTCACTTCCCCCCGGTACCTGCTTCTCCGTTCCGGATCTGCCAGATTTTCTATATCGTATCCCACCGTCAACACCAGCTGATCGGTGACAACCTTTTTCTCCACCAGATCCAGAGACAGCAGATCCGCCATCTCCCTCACAACCAGACGTGCCTTGTCAAATTCGTAAGGCTGCTGGAGGACCTGCCCGGAACTCAGGCTGTTGCTGGAAGGTCTGTAGTTCTTTATATCCTGAATTGTGCAGGGCTCCCAGCCCCAGGCATGATCTATGAGAAGTTCCGCATTGATTCCGAAAAGTTTGTAAAGAAGATCCTCATTGTGAAAATCAGAAGGCTTGCCTACCGAACACCTCGCCACATCACCCATGGTATACATGCCGTTTTCAGCCAGCTTTTTCGCATATCCCCTGCCGATACGCCAGAAATCGCTGATGGGTCTGTGATCCCACAGCTCCCTGCGGTAGCTCATCTCGTCAAGTTCTGCCATGCGAACGCCGTTTTCATCAGGAGGCATGTGCTTCGCCCTGATATCCATGGCAATTTTCGCCAGATACATATTCGTACCTATACCGGCTGTCGCTGTGATACCTGTCTTATTCAGCACCTCAGTCACCAGCTTCATGGCAAGATCCCGGGCGCTGAGTCCGTATAAACTGAGGTAATCGGTAACGTCTATAAAGACCTCGTCTATGCTGTAGACATGGATATCATCCGCAGAAATGTATTTTGTGTAAATACTGAAGATTTCCGTGGAAGTGCGCATGTAATGTCCCATTCTCGGAGGCGCCGCGATATACGCCAGCTCCAGTGAAGGATCTGCGTCCAGCTCATTCTCGAAATATGAGCTTCCCCTGAAAACGTTTCCCGAAGCCCTTCTGAGCCTTTCTGCGTTTATTTCTCTCACCTTCTGAACCACCTCAAACAATCGGGCTCTTCCCGGAATGCCGTACCTCTTGAGAGAAGGCGAAACGGCGAGACATATGGTCTTTTCCGTGCGGCTCTCATCTGCCACCACCAGATTTGTCCTCAGCGGATCCAGGCCCCTCTCAACACATTCAACAGAAGCGTAGAATGACTTCAGATCTATTGCAATGTATGTCCTCTGCCGTTCCAAACCAGTAACTCCTTTTCTTCAGACTTCATATCCGTCGATTCCGTCTGAGAGATCCATGCGTCTCAGTACCTCTGCAGTGTTGAGGGCGTCGTTCAGCGCATCGTGACAGCGCTCTGCTGAAATGCCCAGCTTCCATATGGCATAGTTCAGTGGATTATCTCTGCCGTCCATGGTTACCTGATCGTCAAAGATTACCTGAAGATCATAACAATCGGGCAGTCCGGAAGTGTCCATGCCATAAAACTCCATATTGCGCTCCAGCTCGATAATGTCATTGGCTCCCCAGGAAAAAAAGACAAAGTTCTCTCCGCACCACTTGAGATACTCATCGCAGACGTCCTGAAACGTTCTTCCCTTCTGAACTGTCTCATCGGTAATCTCGGTTATTTCAATTACTTTGGGATTCATTTTCGTGTAATATTGAGGCCGGATGATCTCGTTAAATGTATCCACATTCTCGAGATTCTTTCCCAGCTTGACAGCTCCGATCTGGATGATCTCATTGAAGATCGTCTTATCGCCCCGTACAGCGCGAAATTTATTCATGGGGAAATTCCATTCCAGATCCATTACTATATATGTCACTTCGTCCGACACCTGCATCCAGCTCCTCTCGTCCAGATTTATCTCTTCCTGCTCTTTTTCTTTTCCGAATACTTCTTCATGATGGCGTGTTCTTTTACCACGGCTTCCATGAGCCTGACAAAAGGCCATTCCCTGTTGAAATCAGTCATCACTGACTTGGCGCCCACTGTGGCTCTGCCGTTGCGCATAGCCTTCAGCAGTTCCTCCAGTTCGTCGTCTCCGAATCCCACGAAAAAAGCAAACGGACTCTTTGGAACAGTCTTTACTTCAATGCACTCACGGTTTTCGTAACCTTCAAGCCCGACGATGCTTCCCACAGTTTCACCTGTTCGTTCAACCGGAAGTATCTCAAACTCGTATCCGGATGAACTTATAACGTCCCGGATTCGCTGTCCCTTTGCCGGATCCCTGTCAATATTGTATAAGTAAACTTTTTTCAAATCTATTTACTCCATTCATAAATACTCTGTCGCAAAACCGGAGAATCCTTAAAACTGCAGAAGCTCGGTCAGTTCTTTGAAGTACGGCGGAAGATCGCTTCCACAGTGTGTAATCCTGTACTCTCCTCCGAAATACAGTTCCAGGCTCCAGCGGGCCGAACCGCTGTCAGGTGTATTTTCACGCCCGGAGTCCCATTCGTGGACGTGGATACGGTTAAACAGTGCGCTGAGAAATTTCAGAAAACGGGTTTCCGACATTTCCACATCCCTGACTTCATCCTCTCCGGATGTTCCCGGAGCGTACCGCGTATACTTCCCTGAAGCTCCATTATCTTTCCGTTGGATATGTACCGAATACTCCTCCCCGGGAAGTCCCCTCAGCGAAAAACCGATACTTATGAGGCTGTCGACCATGTATTCCGGTTTCCCGTCCCTCATGAGGATCGCAGGAATGCCGAAATCTGCTCCGCAGTCATTGCAGTAAAATTCAGGATCCATATCCACATCAGAACCATCCACCTTCACCGGTTCGCTGTGTGCCTCCACAAGCCTTACGGATCCCCGTTCCATGTCGCGTTTCATGTGATCGTCAACCGGAACTCCCGGCCCGTACATAAACCTGCCGGTTGCTTCAGAACCGCACACCGGACATTTGACCGGAGAATGCTTCTTTTTCTTTTTTCCGTCCCCAAGACTCATTTTTCCATTCCTCCATCTGATCAATCAAGCTTCAGGGAATCCGATACATATATCCGTTCTCCCCTGCTACGGGCTGAAGACTCCAATTCTTCCTTAAGCCCGGAGTCACGAGTATATTCTATTCTCATCACGTCGAGACCGTTTGATCTGCATTCTGACAGATATTCTTCAAAATATTCCCTGTCCTCTTTATTCTGCAGACCGAACCTGTCTTCCTCGTAATCCTCGATGCGGGTCACCACACATTCCTGGCATACGCCGTCGATAATGCCGGTATTACCCTCGTCTATCAGCCTGCTGACAAAGCTGTCTCCTCCGTTTACTGTGACGGTCAGGCCATAATCCTTAAGTCCGCGGAAGATTTTCTCAAGTCCCCCGTAGATCTCATCGTCGGGATAATGGTAATACACATCCGCATTATCAACAAAAAATCCATCTGCACCTTTTTCCGCGATTTCCGAAGCCAGCTCATCCACAACGAATTTCTGCCATTCCACATCGGAAACATCCGCCCAGAATTCATCCGGCCAGCCCTCGTAAGAATCAAGCTTGTCACGTTCAAACCTGCTGTAATAATCCCTGTACGTCTCAAGGGATCCCACGTCAATATAACTCCAGATCTCCCGGACTCCGTTCTTTTTTATCTCACCTATCTGTTCCGCTGAAAACTGCTGCGCATCGATCACCACCAGCTCACATCCCCGGAACATCCCGGGATCATAAGCTTTGTCCGCCGGATCGATCCCCAGGTACACTCCTGTCTGTCCCGTTTCCTTTTCCGTTCCTTCATGCCCCGGCTTCAACAGCGTACTTGCCAGAAAAGTCACTGACATCAGAACAACCGCTGCTGCCAGGACTGTAGCACCGCCATTTCTATTCACAGTTGTCGTCCTCCTCCGTCTCAAAATAAAAAGCCCTGTCTGCAAACGCAGACAGAACTCTTACAAACTGTCGGGCTTCCAGATTCTGTTCCTGCTGCGCCGGGAAGGATCCGACTCTTATTCCGTCTGCGGTTTTCCTTCGCTTCTGGCATTTTCTATCTCGAGCACTTCCCGTATGTATTCCACAGGAATAACTCTTGCCAGACCGCTGTTTTCGTTCTTTACCTGTCTGATCTCACCTGACTTCTTATCCATCTGGACTTCTTTAAAGGAAATCGGCGAATTGATCATGCCCAGCAGCGCACACTTCTGGAATGGCTTTGAGCCCTGCATCGCCACAACCTCCGGTTTAGTGAGCACAGGACTTCCGGAATTTCCCGGATAGCACGGTATATCCACCAGGAACACGCCGTTTCTCCCGATCTCCGAAGGATCCATTCTGGCTATGCAGCCAGCCCTGACTATAGGCATGGCGGATTCATTCTCAACCACCCCGGTAGGATAGCCTATGATGAAGGCGCTGCTTCCGGGAGAACCGCCCTCCGCCAGGTACTGGGACGTGGAAACCGAAGCCAGATCGATCTCAAAAGGCGAAATCCTGTATTTCATCTTTGAGAAATATCCGCCGTCCAGACCTATCACCGCCAGATCCACGTTTTTATTCTCATGTACGGAATAACGTTTTTCGATATCTCTGCTGATCTGAAGATTCACCACATTCAGATGTGATTCAGAATCCTCCAGAAGGATCGAAATATCCTTCTGTCCCTCCACCAGATGTCTGCTGGTAACCAGAAATAATCTGTATTTTTCATCCGGCTGCTTCTTCATCAGGAAAAAGCCGGTTCCTGTCCAGTGAAGCTTGTCAGCCATCACCGTGCCAACCGGAACAACTGCCGAAAAAAATGCCTGTGGTATAAGTGCCATAAACAATACTCCTTTCCATATATCCCGATAATTATACCATATTCCGCCCGCCGCTTCAGACGTAATCCCCCGACAGAACTCAAAAAAGCCCCCGTTTAAAAAGCATTCTATATCAGGCGATACTTTATATCTTGTAAAACTAGCCGACAGTTATGAACTGTCGGCCTACGATTACTTCTTTTTTTGATTAAATCTGGAAACAATCACAATTCAGCATCAATAAACTCGAGTTCTTTATCAATGATGACTTTTAATGACCTTAATTCCTCCTCTGTAAAGGTAACACCTTTGCCCATTCTTTCGTGGTCCGGAGCCCAATCCCGAATATCGTATTTTGGATCTCTTCCATTCCAACTAATACGATTCAGTTCTTTTTTCCAACCGCTAGATGATTCTGACACTATCCCAACGTTATTGATAATCTCATACTTCAAATCTTTTGACGTTGCCACTTTTCTTTCCTCCTATATCATTACCCGCCACGCAGGGCGATTTCCGGTAGCGATTGCTCCACGCTTCTCTAAGGACGACTTGAAACCAAATTCTCTTATAGTGCTTTCGATCAAAGCCTTTTTCTCCTTATCATAGAGAATCCATACGATACTTGATTGTTTTCGATTATCAACAAATTCCGCATGATGAGCCCTAAGTAATTCTAAAAAATCTTTTCCATCTGTTGTTTTCGTATCTTTCTTTTTTGTTTTTGGCGTATCTGATTTAGAACGCTTATCCGCTTTAATCCCAGGATTCGCTTTAGATGTAGCATTTAAAGACGATGCTTCTTTTAACGACTTTCCCATCGATTGCTTGGAGGTAGTCTTATCACCTTCTAAATAAGTTTCCTTCTTAGCGGAGTCTTGTTGAACAATTGTATTATTCTGAGAAACCCCGCTTTCCGAATGAATACCCGCATCCGTTTTTATCGAGTCGTCTGGCCTATTGAAATCAACATCACTCGTTATTTCTTTAGATTCCGAAGGAATGTCGGTTTTCTCTATTAATTCTGAATCAGATCCCAATGAACTTGGATTTAACGCCACTGCAATTGTGTCCACATCTTGCTCAGGTTGAATCTCACTTTTCCCTTCAAGAATCAAATATGCTCGCGCTTTTATTCTTTTGAGCAATTCTGTTTCCCTACCAGTTGTATTTACAGCATCGACATCCTCAGGCTCTATTCCATAATCCGCAAGTTCAGAAATCACCCTCTCCATCGTTTTTTCAGAATCTCTATAAAACTCGCTACCACGAATCCGAATAAACCTCCAGCCGAGACGCTCCAAAATGGTTTGACGTTCCATATCTTCACGTATCTTTTCTTCACCGCTATGCCACTTTTCACCATCGCATTCAATAGCGACCTTTTTCTTGCCACACACAGCCACAATGTCCAATCGATAGCTACCAACCTGCCACTGTTGAACAAGATGATACCCCCGATCTGCGAGGAATATTGCTACTGCCGTCTCAAATGGAGAATCTGCTTTCTTTTCTATCTCCGCATGGGCGACTTCCACAGCTTTAGGATTCAAAGAGTAGTCAATAAGTCTTTTTCGAATATCTCCAGGCTTTAAATCACTTGTCGAATCAAGAGAATCAACAACCCACAGTTGATCTCTTGCACGACTTGCTGCAACATTGTAACGTTTCCGATAGGTATCATCCGGCCCATAATTCAGCATTTTCAATGGCCCGCTTCCGTCCCCACTATCCACCAGACTCAAGAAGATGATATCACGTTCATCCCCTTGGAAGTTAGCAGAATTCCCGCATAAAACGTTTCTTCGAATAATGTCCTGTGGTTTCAATTTCTGTTCAAGCTCCTGCTGAATAAGCTTAACCTGATCATCTCCAAGCAGTGAAATAATACCAAAAGTTTTTTCATCATACTCTGGCTGATCAAAACATGCTTGCATAAGCGCCACAATCATTTCTGCTTCTTTCGGGTTTGTCTTTCCAACACGCTGACCACCACTAACACGGTAATTGACCACAGCTGGAAGCAAAACACTGTCACTTGCATCTCGTAAAGGCTTGATTTTTCCATCATAGGATAACATATTGCTAAATCCTATAATCTCAGGGACACAACGAAAATGCTCCCTTAGCATTAAAGACTGAAACGTCGTCTTCGCAATATCATAGATTGATGACTTCGCAGTATACAAATGATCATTTGGAATTTTGTTCTTTATATACTGTTCATATAAAGAATCAATCTTTTCACTTTCTACACCAACGGCCATAGGGCTAACCTGTCTGTCATCACCTACAACAACCAGTTTCTTGCCCATATATAATATGGCTAAAGACGAAAGATCAGCCTGACTAGCCTCATCAATTATGACTATATCAAATTTATTCATTCGAGGATCAAGATTCTCTAGCGCTTTACTAATAGGCATTATCCAACAAGGCACTGCATTTTGACACTGAACCATAAGTTCTCTTGCTTTTGCCTTAAGCATCGGCGCTCTTTTTCCCGTTCCCTTGCCGATACTCTTAATAGTTAGACGCCAACCCTCTAACGCTTGCTTCATATTTATGTCAGCTTCGGTTCTCCGTAAAAGATGATACCAGCCACTCATCTCCGCATACTTTGCAGTAACTCTACGGTACTCACGGCTTAAACGAAGGCTATCTGCTTGAAGCTCTGTAAAAGGCTTTTCTGTAATCTCCTCAATAATTCCACAAAGCTGCTTCCATTTCCACGCTTCTTCGATACTGCTAGGAACTGAAGAAGAACCATGCACTCCTTGACGATTTCGAATTGCATCCGCCCATTGAGGAGCTCGTGATTCGAGCATTTTCAACGCATTATTGCGATTACTCTGAAGAGTATACTTTCCATACAATTTCTCCAACGATGCATATGCATCCGCATACGCCGATAAATCCCCTTTATCAATTGCCCAAACAAGAGACTTGCACGTATTACTATTGCCACGTTTTCCTGATACAAGCTTAGATTTCAACTCCTTTAAAGAAGAACTGTATTTCTCTTTCTTTATGATCAAAATGCATTCTTCGCATATCTGCGGAATAGTCCGCTCAACGCAAGTGAGAATTTTATTGGTTGCAGCTAATTCAGAATCAAGAATATCTTTCTGAAAAAGAACGTCACTTGGTATTCTGAGTGCAGCAAGCTTACTGATAAGAAGCTCGTAATCTGTTCTGAACCAATTGAGGTATTTTTCAATCTGTGGTATAAGGTTTACAGCTATTCTTTCTGGTTCGCTCTTATCAAGCTCATCAAAACCTGGAACTCCATTAGGCATAAGCAATTCATCCCAAACAGCGCGACACCGCCGTCTTGCGTTTTGAAGTTCGAAGTAAAACAAAATAAGACTGAAATCATCTAAAGACTGTGGGGGAACTCCATTTATCGTTACAGCAGAAAGTGCATGTTCACAATCTCTATGCCTCAAAAAGAAAATCTTTCCTAGTTTTCCTTTTTGGGATAAAACGGAATGCATTTTTTCATAAGCGTCCCAAAGTGAATCAAACGAAAAGCTTTCCTCAACAACAACATTTTTTCCAAGAGAATGTTTAACATATTCATCCGCGCAACCACAAGTATCCATAATCTCCTTTATAAGATCCTGCCACCGTTGACGATAAGCCTTGCCACTCTTTCCATCTACAGCAACTACTTTCATCCACTGATCAATTCTTCCAAAGGACATTGCGAATTGCTTTAAGTCCTCAATAGCTTTTAAACTTGGCCATGGAATACTGAAATCACCAATCTTTCCCGAAAAAGAGATCACCTGCTCCGAAACATTGCTTTCGACAATCCATGAATTTTCATTATTAATGTGCTTTATCTGTTTACGTGTATACTGAAGCTGTTCGCATAAAGTGGCAAAATCGCTCGGAGTCATAATACTTGTCGGGTTAGGTAATCCAGTTTCAAGTTCTTTTTCATCCGTAGCGTTCACCATTTCATTGCTGCGATATAAATCAGAAAGCTGATCGTAACTCAGTGGAAGTGGAGAATAAAGTCGAACATTTCCCGGAATGTACGACAATTCTTCCATATGTGTAGTTACGAACTCTGCGGCCTTCGATGGTGAAATATCCTCACCGTTCAAAACAATGCAACTGCACTCTTGATTGATGATAGCGAATATTCTTTTTCTGACATCAGCGAGTTCACTAATTATATCTCTTCGCTCAGCGGCAAGACCATCCATTTCTCGCTTTATCTCAAAAGATGTATGTCTCGAAGTAAAGTCTGTTATTCCACTAACGGCCCTTTCCATATCCACATTGGAATCATCCAATAAAGAAACACAAAGATCTTGCAATCCCGTAACAACTTTTTCTTTCAAAACAGAAAGTGCTTTTTTTGTATGACTCGTTACAAGAACACTTTTTCCTTGTGCTAAAAAATGTCCCATGAGGTTTGCAATTGTGTGCGTTTTTCCGGTTCCGGGAGGTCCTTGAACCACAACCGCGTTATAACTCTCGATACGCTTAGCAATATCAAGCTGTTCCTTGTTAGCCTCCTTTGATAGTAGAATATCGACGCTTTCTCCTCCTACAGCTGCAAGACGTTCCTCGATAGTTTCCTCACCGATATCATCCGGAATCTCAATTGTGCCACCACTAACAATATCGACAATTGGTTTTGGGACACTTCCAGTTTCTTGTATATCTTCAATAATACGCTCTATCGCTTTCAAAGAACCGTCAAGGCGTCGTCTAACAATAAAGCATGGATTGAGATACAGGATCAGACGATTATCATCATCGGATACGACCGGTTGCTCAGAAAAAAAGCTACTTGAAGACAACTGATGAACTAGTGTCTTTAAAAAAATAGGGGTATCATTTCGGTCGAGAGGATGATAATCTTTCGTCTTTAAATCATCCATTAAAGCATTGATCCCACTTAGATTCGCATCATCTAATGCTCCAAAAACCGCAGAGTACAGCTCAGATGGTGTATCTGTATCTATTATAAAAATTGTGTTACTATCAGCGTCATACTCTATCTTTACACGATGTGTAAGAACAGGATGATTAATTAAGGGATTCTCCGAATCATGAAGTATCCCGTTAGCAACAATCATTTCTTCCGTCTCTGATTCACGTTGCAATTCAAAAAACAAACGATATAGGTCAGAAAACAAATCTCTCGTCTGCGCAACAATCTTCTGCTTTTGTGCCCATTCAGAGCGAATAACCCGCCAATTATTGTACTCCAGAACACGCTCACTATCGTCCTCAAAATATTGGATTCTTGTTGGCTCATTGTCATTCTTTATGCTAATGTCAGAAGACACATCCTCTTGTGTATCATCATCGGCCATCAATAGAATATACTCCTTCACTGACGGCTCATCACGATAATTCTTCCAACCAGGTAAAAGCCATTCGATAAATACCTTGTCAGGTTCTGGACAAGGTTGAAATTCTGGTTTATGAACCGAAAGCAGAATAGTATCATCACCATCCACATCATTCTCAGATTCACCATAAACCCTATCACAGTAACATAGTTTTACATTCTCCGGATCTTCTGGCAGCTTAGAAATCTCATACGTCCATGGATAATCCTTGGTATCAAGGATAGTCTTGCGTTTAAGCTTATTTAATTCTCTGATAAACTCAAACAGCGAGACCGTCTTACTCTTCTCAGAGTAATCTTCCTCTTTTTTAACCTGCCCTAAAACGTTCATTTTTCAAACCTCCGCCACAAATCCAAAAGTCAATGCTTTAATCAAACTCGAAACCATCAAATATCGGTTAATAAACAATCTGTGATTAGCATCTATTATTATTGAAAAAACTCAAAATCTGCCCCATTTTAATAGATTCAACATCACGTCATTATTATAGCACCTCCTAAATAATATGTCCGACAATAATCGTATAACTAATTCTTTTATAAACATACTTATTATAATCGTATTGTAAAATCAAAGGTGTCCGATTAATGGAACAGTTGTAGGTGTACGCTATAAATTAGCATAAGAGAAAGGAGACTATCTATGAAAAACAGTTATTCAGACGGAAACTTGGAATTACTCAAAATGATTGAAAGCGGAAACTTTGATGAAATGAGAGCTAAGGAACTTATTGATAACATCAAATCGAATAAAATCAACTGTTTTCCATCCTCAGCCGACGGATTATCCGATTCTTCCAACAGATACTATACAGCAAACTACTTGCTGGAAGCCGTATATGCTAACAACCTACCAGCCGTTGCATTCCTTTTGGATAACGGTGCTGATCCTAATCTGATTGATGACGAGGAAGAGTGTGCTCTATGGGCTCTCCAATATCTTGATCAAAATCAGGATTGGCAAACCAGATACGAAATCGCAAAGCTGTTCTTCCAACATGGCGCAAATCCAAATCTTGAGATCGATCAAGAATCATTATATGATTATGTTCAATTCAAAATATGGATGAACGAAGAGAATAGCAAAAATGACATGGAGAATCTGCTCCAATTATTTAAATTATTAGTACTATACGGAGGCGGTGGCAAAAGCTTGGGTCGAGAGTATCCCAAACTGAGCGATAATGTTGATCTAAATCGTATCGACGAATATGAATTTATACTTGACTTTAAAGGGAAATATCACAACATTTATGTAGAGAAACTTGTTGACAAAGGCGGAAACACCGTTGCCACTATACGGGAAAGGATATAATTACTTTATTAGCAACAAATTAATATGATATTGATTCATTCCAAAATCAGAAACTATGCCTAAAAAAGAGTTGCCATCCTTATCTGGACGGCAACTCTTTTCATGGCGGAGAAGGAGGGATTCGAACCCTCGGTACCCGTAGGTACACTGCATTTCGAGTGCAGCTCGTTATGACCGCTTCGATACTTCTCCATATTATTGAATTGGTGCCCGATCCCGGATCATCCGAGACCGGACTGACTGTTAAATACTATAACACTTTCATGCCCCATCGGTCAATAGTGCTGTCTGGAAGAACGTCTGCTCTTTCCCGAACCGCTGCGCCCACGGGTGTTGCGGAAATTCCTGGACTTTCTTCTGGACCTCGAC
>JAIKWW010000048.1 GCA_024684465.1 Clostridia bacterium
TCAAAGCTGGGAAGACCGGAAGGCTTCAGGATCAGTATCCGTGAAGTAAAGATCTCTGCCGGCGCAGGCTTTGTTGTGGCTCTTTCCGGAAATATCATGACTATGCCTGGACTTCCAAAAGTTCCTGCAGCCGAAAAGATCGATATTGATGAAGAGGGAAAGATTACCGGCTTATTCTAAATATTTGAAAGGAGCTTTAGCTTGTTAGAGAAATCCTGTAATGAATTCATAGATCAGCTGGCCTCAAATGCTCCTGTCCCGGGCGGTGGAAGTGCATCTGCGCTCACTGCAGCGATCGGTATGGCTTTAGGCTCGATGGTCGGTGAACTTACATCCGGAAATAAAAAATTCAGCGAATACGAAACAGAAGTCTCAGAGCTTCTGTTTCGCTCATCAGAACTGATCAGGAGATTTAAAGAACTAACGCTTATGGACATGGAAGCTTTTGAAAGGCTTAATAAGGCACTCAAGCTTCCGCGAAGTACAGAAGAAGAAAAAGCGTCCAGAACAGAGGCTGTACAGACAGCACTCGTGGGTGCTGCAGAAGCACCGCTGCTGATCGTGGAGGAGTGCGTTAAGGCTTTGAAGATACTGGACAGTTATTCTCTCATAGGAAACAACTTTGTGATCAGCGACGCAGGCACAGGAACTGCGCTCTGTGAGGCTGCATTAAAAGGAGCACGCTTAAATGTTCTGGTCAATCTCAAGCTCATGAAAGATACCGAACAGAGAGACAGCATGAAACAGCGTCTTGATGCTGCTTCAGAAACAGGGCGTCACCTGGCAAAGTTGACTTATGAAAGAGTAGAGCAGATTTGTGAAGACTATTAAAGAACGAAAGGGAATAGGGTTGTCTGAAATATTATATGGTAAACCTGTTGTAGAGAGCATATACGCCGATTTGAGAGAAAGAATCGATAGGCTTAAAGAGAAAGGCGTTGACCCACGCATTGATGCAATCAGACTTGGATCACGTCCGGATGATATGGCTTATGAGCGGCAGGTAAAAAACAGCTGCGCCAAAGTTGGCATTTCAGTAACAGTTCATGAGCTTCCTGATACTATTACTCAGGAAGCTCTCATTGAGACCATAGATGGATTAAATGATGACAGTAAGGTACATGGTGTACTTTTATTCAGACCTTTGCCGGCTCATATCGACCCCGAAGCGGTCAGCCAGGCTCTCGCTCCTGAAAAGGATATCGATTGTATGAATCCAAAGAATCTCAGCGGAGTTCTTGTAAACGATCCGGATGCCATTCCGCCTTGCACACCTGAAGCTGTCATAGCTACATTAAAGTTTTACGGTAAAGAAATAGCCGGTAAAAATGTAGTTATCGTCAATCGAAGTCTGGTTTTGGGAAAACCGCTGGCGTTGTTATTCCTTAATGAGAACGCAACAGTGACTATCTGTCACTCAAAGACAGTAGATCTTTCGTCAGTCACCAAAAGAGCAGATATTGTTGTGACAGGAATTGGCAGAGCAAATTTTTTTGGTATGGACTATTTTGACGAAAATACTATAATAACAGATGTAGGGATCAACTTCTCGGAGGGCAGACTTACAGGCGATGTTGATTTCGATGCCGTTTCGGAGCATGTCCGGGCAATAACTCCGGTTCCGGGAGGCATTGGAACAGTAACGACCGCAATGCTTTTGACTCACTTAGTGAATTCAGCCGAGAAATCTCTTTTTTAAGTCCTTTCGCTAACGAAATATGTTATAGCGAAAGCCACGCTAGTTGTTTTCATTATGATCCCATGAAAACGTGTTATTGATGACAGCTGAATTGTCAGCGTCATACCGGAGGAAAATTGAAAATGGGAAAGAAAAAGACCACACTCACTCTGAAGCAGATGAAAGAGGATGGAGAGAAGATCACAATGGTCACGTCATATGACTACGCCATGGGAACTTTGGCCGAAAAGGCAGGTGTTGACACTATCCTCATCGGAGATTCAGTTCAGATGGTAGTTCTTGGCGACGAATGTACAGTTCCTGCTACGATGGAAACTATGATCCATCATACCAGAGCTGTAGTAAAAGGTGCTCCCAACACCTTTATCATTACTGATATGCCTTTTGGCTCATATCAGGTTTCAGCCGAAAAGGCGGTTGAAAATGCCATTCGCATTCAAAAGGAAGGCGGATGTGATGCAGTGAAACTTGAAGGCGGCGTCAACATGGAGCATGTTATCAAAGCAATCACCAGTGCCGGCGTACCTGTGTGCGGACACATCGGTCTGACACCTCAGACTACAGCTATGCTCGGAGGATATCGGGTTCAGGGTAAGGGCGAAGCAGCGAAAAAAGTTCTTGAAGACGCACTTGCCGTTGAACGTGCCGGAGCATTTATGATCGTGCTCGAATGTATCCCGGGTGAACTTGCGACACTCATTTCTCAGAAGCTGACCATTCCGACCATCGGCATCGGCGGTGGAAATGGAACTGACGGACAGGTCCTTGTTTTCCATGACATGCTTGGACTGTTTGACAAGTTTTCACCGAAGCATAATAAAGTGTTCAAGAATATCGGAAAAGAAATTGTAGAAGGTATTCAGGAATATATTACCGAGGTTAAGGACAGATCGTTCCCGGCTCCTGAAAATACTTTCGGAGGCGTTTCAAAGGACGATCTTGACGGTCTTTATTAATAATAGTAATAAATCTCTTCAGAAAGAGCAGCTGAGAAACAGCTGACTCGAATCTGGATATCAGACTTTTGAAATAAGCATTTTTATTATTAAGGCACACTTTCATATGAGAGTGTGCCTTAAAGTTTCTCAGAAATGAAAATAGAGCCTCATTTTTTGAAGGCTCTGTGTAAAATCAATATAAAACTGTAAATTCATAGTTTTTCGAAAGAAATTGTATATAACTATTCCGAAAATTTATATTTTAGGAATAGTTAGTTCTCGTTTCTATTCTGAAAAGCTCTGGTATCCAGATAACTTTGAAGGATTATAACAGCAGCCTGCTTATCTATAACATCCTTCCTCTTTTTTCTGGACACATCAGCTTCTATTAAAACGTTCTCCGCAATCTTTGTTGTAAAACGTTCATCCTGGAATACGACCTCGATATGACTCATCCCGGTGCTCCGCATTTTATTCTCAAGCATCGTCTTGAAATCACGAACTTTCTGTGTCTGGATACTGTCACTTCCATCAAGGTTCAGAGGCAGTCCGCAGACCACGATGTCACATTCATATTCCTTTATAAGAGCGATCACTTTATCTGCATCTTTGCGTATACCGACACGCTCGATGGTCGTAATTCCGTTTGCAGTCATCATCAAAGCGTCACTAACCGCCACACCGATCGTCTTATCTCCAACATCCAATGAAATGGCTCTCATTATAAGTCCTTTCTTAAATATGCTCCCGTCATCAAACGAAATACGTTTTATCCGGATTGCCCCCTGTTATAATTAAATGAGCCCAAGTCATTATAACTCAGGCTCTTATCTGTTATTTATTAAGGAAATTCTTGATCAGAACCTCAACCAGATCATCGCGCTCGACCTGTCGAATGAGGTTTCTGGCATTATTGTGGCCGGTGATATAGGACGGATCGCCGGAGAGAATGTATCCAACCATCTGATCCAACGCATCATAGCCCTTCTCTTCCAATGCGTTGTAGACCTGGTTCATAATCTCACCAATCTCACGGTCTTTTGCTTTTTCAGGGTTAGTAAATAAAATTGTCTTTCTGTCCATAGTCACATGCCTCCAATCTATCTATATCCTCGTTGTTTGAAAAGAACAACGGTCACATACCTTTCAATATAGTATACCAATAATGCAATATACCAACAAGTACGAATTCCCATATAATAGTAAAGTTTATGACTTCTTTAGATAATTATAATAAAGTTTCAGCAAATGCAAATGCTTCTTCGATCTTGGAAGGATCCTTTGCGCCGGCCTGAGCCATATTAGCCTTTCCGCCACCGCCGCCACCGGCGATCTTTGCAACTTCCTTGATCATTTTTCCGGCATGATAGCCCTTCTCCTGCAGGTCGTCGGATACTGAGAGGAGGAATGTTACCTTGCCCTCTTTTACAGATGCCAGAACGATGATGAGCCCGTTTTCCTGTGCTCTGAGCTGATCTGACAGGCTTCTGAGATCGTCGATCTCTGTATCTTCAAATTTGCCGGTGATAAGCTTAACACCGTTTATAACCTTTGCATCCTTGAGCATGGATTCGGCTGAATCACCCATAGAAGCTTTCTTTAATTCATCAAGCTCTTTCTTCATTGCACGGTTTTCTTCCAGCAGTGATTCGAGTCTGTGAACCAGGTTGTTCTTCTGAGTCTTGAGAATATCAGTGACATTGCCGATGAGCTCATCAAATTCGTTGATTCTGCTGTACAAGCCCATGCCGGTTATTGCTTCGATACGTCTCACACCTGCTGCGACACCTGTCTCACCTGTAATTTTTATAGATCCTACCTGTCCGGAGTTGCTGAGGTGTGTACCTCCACAAAACTCCTTACTGAAATCTCCAACAGATACAACTCTTACTTCGTCACCGTACTTTTCGCCAAAGAGTGCAGTAGCACCGGTTTTCTTTGCATCTTCGATCGACATGACCTCAGTAGTAACATCCAGGAATTCACAGATTTTTTCGTTTGCAAGGATCTCGATCTTTCTGAGATCTTCCTGCGAAACCGCTTCAAAATGCGTATAGTCAAATCTTAACCCACTGGCATCAACATAAGAACCTGCCTGGGAAATATGATTTCCGAGAACTTCTTTGAGAGCAGCCTGAAGGATGTGTGTCGCGGTATGATTGCGTGCAATATTATTTCTGTTAATACGATCAACTTTTGCCGTAACCTTGTCACCTGTACTGATGCTCCCGGAAACGCCCTTGACTTTGTGAACGTAGAGATTCTTCGCCTTAACAGTATCGAACACGGCCACAGAAGAGCTGCCGCATTCAATGACGCCTTTGTCTCCTACCTGTCCGCCCATTTCGGCATAGAATGGCGTGTGATCGAGAATAATGACACCCTCTTCACCCTCGCTGATGGAATCAACCACTTTACGGTCAACAAGAATAGCCTTGATTTCTGCTTCATCTTCCAGCTTGTCATAACCTGTGAATTCAGTATCTTCATCTGATTTGAAGAAGCCCAGATCTTCATCCTGCCATGCAATCTCATCTACGGATTTCTGAGAAGATCTGGCAAGTTCTTTCTGCTGTTCCATGAACTTTTCAAAGGCCTCTTCATCTGCAGTGCAACCGCTGTCTTCGAGAATCTCCTTCGTTAGATCGAATGGGAAACCGTATGTGTCATACAGCTTAAAGGCTCTTTCTCCATCCAGAACGGTCTCTCCTGCTTTTTTCATTTCGTCGAGATACTCATTGATGATGTTCATACCCTGATCAATAGTCTCGGCGAACTTTTTCTCTTCGATATTAATGATGTTCTTGATATAATCCTGTTTTTCAACCAGCTCAGGATATGCTCCCCCGGAAATAGAAACAACTCTGTCTGCCAGTTTAGACATAAATGTTCCTTTAATCCCCAGAAGTCTGCCGTGTCTTGCAGCACGTCTTAAAAGTCTGCGGAGCACGTAGCCTCTTCCTTCATTGCTCGGCATGATTCCGTCGCTCAGCATGAATACGACAGAACGGATGTGGTCTGTAACAATTCTGATAGAGACGTCTTCCTTTGTCTTTCCATGCTTATAAGTCACACCACTGAGTTTCTCAACGCCATTGAGGATGTACTGGATTGTGTCAATGGCAAATATGGAGTCTGTTTCCTGCATGATGCATGCAATTCTCTCCAGCCCCATTCCTGTATCGATGTTCTTGTGTTCCAGTTCGGTGTAATTGCCGTCTTCGTCTCTGCTGAACTGGGAGAAAACGTGATTCCAGAACTCGATATATCTGTCACAGTCGCATCCCGGCTTGCAGTCAGGCTTTCCGCAGCCATACTCAGGGCCTCTGTCGAAATAGATCTCGGAGCATGGACCGCATGGACCCACACCGATTTCCCAGAAATTATCATCTTTTCCTAATCTGACAATTCTCTCCTCAGGCATTCCGATCACATTTTTCCAAATGTTGAATGCTTCATCGTCAGTTTCGTATACTGTTGCCCAGACTCTTTCCTTCGGAAGCTTCAGTTCTTCGGTGATGAATTCCCATCCCCATTTAACGGACTGTTCTTTAAAATAGTCTCCAAAAGAGAAATTGCCCAGCATTTCAAAAAAAGTACCATGTCTGTCAGTGTAGCCGATATTGTCGATATCACCGGTTCTGATGCACTTTTGACATGTTGTCATTCTGTTACCTGGTACTGTTTCGAGACCTACAAAATATGGCTTCAGCGGGGCCATGCCTGAATTGATCAACAGAAGACTCTTGTCATTTTCAGGAACGAGTGAGAAGCTTTTATGTCTTACATGCCCTTTCTTCTCGTAGAAATTGAGAAAACGTTCTCTAATTTCGTTAAGGCCTAATTTTTCCATTACTATCCCCTTTCTGGTAAAACAAAAGTCCCTGCATTGATGGGATCAACCATCAAATGCAGGGACGAATAAACCGCGGTACCACCCTGATTACCCTGTAAGTCAGGGTCTTCTCAGTTAGGCTGTAACGTAGCCAACGCTCTCAGGTACACACATCTCTCACAGTATGATGCTTCCCTGAAAGAACTCCGAAGCTGCTTCAGTCCCTTCTGTCGAAAGCCTTCCACCATCGCTTTCTCGCTGCGCACAGATTAAAGAACCTACTCCTCTTCATCATAGTCTTTAAATATTCAAAATGATTTCTTATTCTACTCGCTACAGATGTTGATGTCAAGAAAAAACTGTTGGAATACAGCAGTTCGCGCGGATACCTGCAGAACAATTACCAAATAAAAAAAGTCCTTCTAAAAGAAGAACTTTCAATTGGTGCGGTAGATGGGACTTGAACCCATACGTCTGCTGACACACGCCCCTCAAACGTGCCTGTCTGCCTATTCCAGCACTACCGCATATTATGTTCGGTAACGAACTCCAAGTTCGTCAACATCAAGTATTTTACTATATTGATAAACTCGTGTCAATGAAAAATTCAATAAAAAACAGACTCTTCATTATCGTGCTCCCTGGAGAATCCGAAAAATTGGTGCGGTAGATGGGACTTGAACCCATACGTCTGCTGACACACGCCCCTCAAACGTGCCTGTCTGCCTATTCCAGCACTACCGCATATTGAATTTTTCTGTCGCGCTTATCTACAACAGTAATATAATACTACTTGAATCTATCTTTGTCAAAGATTATTTTCAGGAACCGTCTTGTTATGATTAAACGGCTCCTGAAAAATATTCTGATGACCCTACAGGCCAATATGACCAAACAACATTCTCTCTCTCTTCTGTCCGTCAAAGAGAATATAGGCGCCGGTATACTTTTCATCCAAAGCCATCTGCAAGTTGCAGGTATCGACTCCGGCATGAACAAACTCCAGCTCTGAGAGCGGAACCTTTTTGCCGTCTACCATTCTGTACTTCTTATCCTCTCCCCGCATGCCTATATTTTTGATTACGATACATGCGAATGAAAGCTCAAGTACAAGTACCTCTGCCACGTCAAAGTATCTGGTGTCCGGCATGCAAAAATGATACTCATCCCAGGAACCTATCTGGAGAGGCTTGCCATTGATAAAGATTGTTTCCTCGTTTTCATTGCCAATAAAATCTGCCATAACGTACCTCCTAAAAATAATAAATGTTATCCTGTAAAATTGTTATTATTCAGCTGATGTCTTTGAATCGTATAACTTGATCTTCCAGTCCTCGCAGGCATAATAGTAATTATTAAACCTCGGAGCGAGCGTGCCCTGAAGATTGACAGATGTAACCGCTGCATACGTTTTGTACATTATACAAAGATACGGCACGTCGTCTTTAAATATTTCCTTCAATTCTTCAACTGTCTTCTTCGTTGTTTCTTCATCAGGTCCGGACATCAGACTGTCCAGTAGTTTGTCGGCTTTATCATTTGAGTAATGTGCATAGTTGGAAAATCCCGAATGATAAAACTTCCGGAGATCCATATTTTCATCCAGCTTCCAACCGCCCACAAACATATCAAAATCCCCTCCGCGCAGTGCAGCTTCATAGGATTCGGAGCTGACCTGCGAAATGTTCACCTGAATTCCGTTATCAAAGAGATCAGATGCTATCATATTTGCAGCGTTCAGTCTCATAGGATTGTCAGCATTGACCAGAAGCTTCAGGCTCAATCTGTTTCCATCAGAATCCTGAACAAATCCTGCGGAGTTGACCTGTGCAAACCCTGCTTCCTTCAGATAATCGGATGCATTATCTGCGTCTTTTGAATAGTATTTTTTTACTTCCGTCCCATAATATCCCGGGAAGAACAGATCGTCATTGATCGTTCCTCCGTTATAATATGCAGAGTTCAAGATATCCTTCCGATCGATCATATATGACACAGCTTTTCTTAGATTCACATCAGCCATGGGACCGGAGGCGCAATTGTATCCGATGGTTTCAAACTGATTGGATGTAAACGAAGTTACATTCAGTTCACTGTCACCCTTCAAACTATCTCTGTCCTCTGAAGTATAAACTGATACGCTTATATCTCCGACATTTACCAGACCCGGGAATAAAGAATCCACTGAAAATACCTGTAAGGTGATATTGTTCTCCGGTTTGGAGCCCCAATAATACTCATTAGCAGAAAGCTCTATCTTCTTGTCCAGATCTACAGAATCCATCTTGTATGCTCCGGTTCCAATCAGAGGTTTATCCTTTGCTTTAAGAAATTCTGATACAGATGAGAACTGTTTCGATGAGAAAATCGGAAAATCAAAGTCAGAAATTGTTATATTTCCACTGTCTTTAATCTTAAATGTGACGGAATTTCCGTCTGATGAAACTCCACTGATCCTGTTTATCTTCGACCCGAATATCGGCGATGATGCTGACTGGTACGCCTTGAAAGAAAAGACCACGTCATCCGCGCCGAAAGAGCTTCCGTCGCTGAATTCTATCCCGGATCTAAGATTAAATGTGATGCTGCTGCGATCGTCTGAAAACTGCCAGGAATCAGCAAGATCAGCCTCAGGTGTCAAATTGTCCGTAAGGCTGATCAGTGAATCAAATGTCAGTTTGCAAACCTGATAAACATCAGCATCAGAAGATGTTGCCGGGTTGATGTCCCGGAGTATCTTGACCGGTATAGTAATCTTATCCGACAATGTGTAGTGTTCTTCGTCATCGTTCAAATTCATGAAATCCGTGCCGCCGGAGCATCCGGAAAGCACAGAAACAGACAGGAGCGTACACATGATTAAAGCTGTTATTTTTTTTATTGATTTAGATGCCGCCATTTCGTCTCTGATACTGTATTAATCTATTTTCTTGTTGAATCTGCTGAGCGCAACATCAATGTTGTGATAGAGCTCCCCGATCGTGCCGGAATTGTCTATCACATAATCTGCCCTTCTCAGTTTCTCTTCTCGGGGAAGCTGAGAATTTATGCGCTTAAGAATATCTTCACGACATAAATTGTCCCGTTTCTGGATACGTCTGATCCTGAGTTCATCATCCAGATCCACGACCCAGACTTCCTCCGGCTGAACTATATGATACGGAACTTCGAATAAGATCGGATGATCATAGAAAAGCACAGTGCGCTGCATATAATCATCAGGATTTGACTGACGCGTGATCCCGGATGATCTTCTTTCGAAATCATCAGTCCTCTCCGTGACGATCTTGTCCACGTACTTTTTCATGATGTTGTCCAGCTTCTGTTTTTCATTGGGATCTGAAAAGACAATTTTACCCACGTACTGCCTGTTCATCGTCCCGTCCGGATTGAGTGTATCCGGACCGAACGCAGCTGCTATTTCTGCGAGAGCTTCGTGACCGGGTACTTCGATATTACGTGTCAAAAGATCGAAGTCAACTGTCTCGAATCCCAGATCTCTCAAATACTTTGCTGCTGTAGACTTACCGGAGCCAATGCCTCCGGTCAAACCAATAATATGCATTTATTAACACCATCCCCTGTGTCATTGATAATAATTTAGCGAACCCGCTAATATAAATCATACGACATAAAAGAATCTTTTGCAATTGTATTAATGATTCAGGCGTCCTGGTTATTTGAGGTCATACCAGTTTTCAGCGCTGTTAACTTCAACGCTGAGAGGGACCTTCAATGTCACAGCATTCTCCATGCAATCTTTAAGTATGTTTGCCGTTTCGTCCTGATGCCCGGTTTCACAGTCGATGATGAGCTCGTCATGAACCTGAAGGATCAGATGTGAGTCAGGACACTTTTTATTAAGTTCACGGTATACTTTGATCATTGCAATTTTTATTATATCAGCTGCAGTACCCTGTACAGGCGTGTTCATGGCCAGTCTCTCTCCTGCCTGGCGAACCATGTGATTTGAAGCGTGAATCTCGTTGATATATCTCCTTCGTCCCATAACCGTGGTGACATAGCCCTGCTCAGATGCAGTTTCAACGCAGCGATCCATGTATTCACGCACTTTTGGATGCGTTTTGAAATAATCATTTATGTATTGCTGAGCTTCAGCCCTGGAAATCTTCAGATCCTCAGAGAGACCGAATGAACTTATTCCGTAAATTACGCCAAAGTTGACTGCCTTAGCCCTGCTTCTGTGAAGTGAATCCACCTTCTCAGGTTCTGTCCCGAATACTCGCGAAGCCGTTATCCTGTGAATATCTTCGTTATTTCTGAATGATTCGATTAAAACAGGATCCTCGGAAAGATGTGCCATTATTCTCAGCTCAACCTGGGAATAATCTGCTCCCACAAGAGTCCGTCCATCACCCGATGCTGCAAACAGCTTTCTGAGTCTGCGTCCTTCTTCATGCCTTACAGGTATGTTTTGTAAATTAGGTTCAGTGCAGCTCAGCCTTCCCGTAGCTGTAACAGTTTGCTGAAAATGTGCATGAATCCGGCCCGTCTTGTCGATCAGTGGAATCAGTCCATCGATATAAGTTCCTGCAAGCTTTGACAAAGTCCTGTATTCCAGAATGAGAGGGACCACAGGATGTTCATCCTTTATCTTGTCTAGAATTGCGGCATTGGTAGAATATCCTGTTTTAGTCTTCTTCCCGTTCTTCAACCCCAAATCCTCAAAGAGAACGGTGCCAAGCTGCTTTGGAGAATTGATATTAAATTCCTTTCCGGACATTGCATATATCATCGTGGTCAGCTCACTTATCCTGCTCTTGAGCTGGCCTCCTATCTCGTCCAATGCAGCGGCATCGGCTTTCATTCCGTAGCGCTCCATGGACGCAAGTATCTCACATAGAGGAAGTTCAACATTAGTAAAAAGTGATGTGAGTTTTTCCCTTGCGATCAGAGGAAGCTGATGTTCAGCAATCTTGTATTCTGCTTCGAAAATGCTCTTTGCGATTTTACCTTGATTTTTCAACCCATCGCCAAACAAATCTATAACACCTGTCTGCTCTGCGATTTCCTTATCGGTCATAAATTCCTGATGCAGATATTCCAGCATGAGGATTGATAACTCATAGGATTTCTTTTGCGGGTCGAGAATATATGCAGCGATCGCAGTGTCATATAACGTATCAAAAGAGAATCCCCGTTCGCGGTCTTCATGGATGCTACACTTTGTAAACAGGGCATAATAGTCCTTTTTCAGTTCATGACCACATATGCAACCCTTGAATTTTTCAAAGAATGCTCCCACCTCTGCTTCGTTTTCCACACTGTCCTCTATCACATAGATGTGCTCCGGCGTACCTATACAGAACGAGTA
Source organism: Clostridia bacterium (assembly GCA_024684465.1). Lineage (GTDB taxonomy): Bacteria > Bacillota > Clostridia > Peptostreptococcales > Anaerovoracaceae > JAIKWW01. The sequence goes on from JAIKWW010000048.1 coordinate 11,808, forward strand.
GATCTCCGGAGTTCCTATATGGTCATCGTTGTGAAAAACTTTGAGCCAGATACTTTCCTCTTCAAGCAGACTTTCAAGAG
>JAIKWW010000062.1 GCA_024684465.1 Clostridia bacterium
TACCACGGGGGTACCTACGGTGCGGGTAGTCTCACCGGTGAGCCGGATCGTGCGGCTCTTTTCCCGACGATCCCGGGTTTTATAAAATTTGACGCACCCCATACATATGGTTACGATATCAAGTTTGCCACGGAAGAGGAGGCGACCCGCCATTTCCTGAAACGTCTGGAATATCAGATAATTCAGGAGGGAAAGGACAAGATCGCAGCTCTGTTCATAGAGAGCATTGCAGGCAGCAACGGGGCATTTACATATCCTAAGGGTTATCTTGCGGGAGTGCGGAAGCTGTGCACGAAGTACGGCATATTAATGGTATGTGATGAGGTTATGTCAGGATTCCTGAGAAGCGGAGAATGGTTTGCCTGCCAGCGGGAGGGGGTCCAGCCGGATATCATAACCTTCGCTAAGGGGGTCAACAGTTCTTATGCGCCTCTTGGCGGCGTTCTTCTGAGCAAAGAGATCTCCGATTACTACGACAGAAATCCTTTCGGCGCAGGTCTGACATACAATGCACATCCTCTGGGTGTTGCCGCTGCCATCGAGTGCATCAGGGAATATCAGAGGCTCCGGATCAAAAGTCACGTTCTGGAGCTGGAGGATTATATCAGAACAGGTCTTCAGAAACTCATGGATGATCACGTCTCCGTGGGAGATGTCCGTTCCCGGGGATTTTTCGGCGCTGTGGAGTTTTCACTGTCAAAGGATGAGAGGATACCAATCGAAACGACGCCGGGAGGGAAGCCGTTTCTGACAACATTTTTAAATTATCTCAGAGATGAATTCGGCATCCTGACCTTTGGGGGAGGATCCCATTTCCTCTTTGCACCTCCGCTGATCACCACGAAAGAGGATCTGGATATCATATTTGAAAGATTGGATAAGGCTCTCCTCTGGGCCGATGAGCAGTACGAAATTCTTGTGAACGGAGAAAAATGATGACAAGACAGAGATTTGACACCGCCAAGATAAGGGGCGGTTATAACCCGGCGGATCACAACTGGGCCGTGTCCGTGCCGATCTATCAGACCACAGCCTATGAACTGGGCAGTGTGGAGCGTTCGGACGAGATGTTTGCATTTAACAGCAATGATCCTCTGTATACCAGACTTTCCAATCCCACAACGGACGTGCTGGAGGCCAGGATAGTATCACTTCACCCGGGAGCAACCGGCGCGATCGCACTGGCCAGCGGAATGGCAGCGGTCACATATTCACTTCTGAACGTCACCGCAGGCAGCGGCCGGATCCTTTCCACGGCAAGACTTTACGGCGGATCTGTGGACAGCTTTGAGCAGCTGTTTGAAGAATTCGGTGTGGCGGCCGATCTTGTGGAGGACCCGGACGATGTGAACTCATTTGAAAAACTGATACGTCAGGACACGAAGTGCATCTACATCGAATCCATAACCAATCCAAACGCCACAGTTCTGGATATAGAGAGGATCGCTGAAATCGCGCATCGCCACGATATCCCTCTCATAGTTGACAATACCATCGCGACGCCGTATCTGATAAATCCCTTCGAGTTCGGTGCCGACGTTGTCGTTTATTCAGCAACAAAGGGATTAACGGGTCATGGTAATGTCATTGCCGGGCTGGTGGTGGAGAACGGGAAATTCGACTGGTCCGGCGGCAAGTATCCGCAGTTTACAAAGACGCCTTATTTTCTCAGTGGACTTGACGGCTCGAAACGCAACATCCTGGATATTTTCCCGGATGATCCCTTCACCGGCAGGATACGCGCCATACATGTGAATTATCTCGGCGCAGCCCTGAGCCCTTTTAATTCCTATCTGGTTTTGCTGGGTGTGGAGACCCTTTCAGAACGTCTGGATAAACAGCTTGCTTCTGCAAAGAAGATCATCGGGTTCCTGGAGGGACGGGATGAGGTCCTCTGGGTAAAGCATCCCTGGGCAAAGAACAGCCCATACAGAGAGTTGGCGGAAAAATATGCTCCGAAGGGAGCAGGTGCAGTGTTTTCCTTTGGACTGAAAGGGAACGACGATAACAGGAAAAGATTTTTGGAGGCTACTAATGTATTCAGCCTCCAGGCTAATATAGGAGATGCCAGGTCGCTGATCATAAATCCTTCACGGACAACGCATATCGAGTTGAAGCCGGAGTATCAGAAAGCAGCTGATATTCAGGATAATACCATACGCTTGTCCATAGGCCTGGAGGACAGCGAAGATCTCATCGAAGATCTTGAGCAGGCATTTGAGGCTGCATTTTCATGAGGCAGCCGGAGCGGGGTTGGAGATAAAGAAAGAGAGAACGACATCAATGAAAGAGAAAATCAGTTATTTCATTACAGTATTGGGCGGTTTATTCCTCGTGATCGCGCCTCAGACGTTTCTGCACCCATGTCAGATGGATGGAATGGCCTGCACATACATGGCTAAAGCCGCATCCCTGATCGGTATTATCATCACAGCTCTCGGAGCCGGCGGATTCTTCATCCGCGGCAGAGGGACACATCTGTTTGCATCGGCGATGATAGTTCTGGCAACACTGGTCGAGGCTTCGGTTCCACATATACTTGGTTACTGTGAAATGGAAACCATGAGCTGTGTTCTCAGGACCGTGCCGGGAATCTATGTGGGTTCAGCGCTGATCGGAATTAACGGAGCAGTCCGGTTCCTTATCGCACTGAGGTCTGCCGGAAAGGGTGAGAATGTATATTGATTTTGCCCGGAAGGATCTGGGCGCACAAAAGAAAGTGGTATGCCTGTTGTTACTCATTTTTTTTACATCCTCTTTTTCCATATTTGCAGGCGGTCTGTTCACCCGCGGAATAACCCGGGGTGTGGATGAGACAGTTGAAAGGCTTGGATCAGGTATGATCGTCGTGCCTTCAGGCTACGATGAGGATGTGCAGAGCACGCTTTTCGAAGGCAAAGCCTGCACCATAGATCTGGATTCAACCTGGACAAAGGAACTGTTATCTGCAGAAGGAGTGAAGGCTGTAAGTCCTCAGCGGTATATCGCAACGCTTTCTGCAGAATGCTGCGCCGCAGGGGGCATACAGATGATTGCCTACGACCCTGATACAGATTTCGTGATCTCCAGATGGTTTAATGATCAGGAAATCGCAGGTCCCGGGTTAAATGAGATCATCGTGGGAAAATCTACAGGTTTTTCTGCCGGTGAGACCGTCCGTTTCTTTGGCAGGGAATTCCTCGTAAAAGGAGTGCTGGAGGAGACCGGGATGGGCTATGATACCAGCGCATTCATCAGTTTTGATACTGCAGGAGCTATTGCTGCAGAAGATGGTTACAGTCTGATTTATCCGAGTGTTGATGGTGTGGAACAGATTTCTATGATCATGGTATCTGTCGAAGAGGGATACACGGAAGAGTCTGTTTGCGCAGAGATCAATTCCCTTTACGGAACAAAAGGCATTTCGGCCTATACCACCGGATCCATGGTAAAAACACTGGCCCAGAAGCTCTCCGGATTGAAAAGTGTCTTCTCATTTTTTGACGTGATCCTGGTATTGATAGAATCTGTTGCCGTTTTTTCCGTAGTTTCCATGAATATGCTTCAAAGGAGAAGTGCCATCGGACGTCTGATCTCAGTCGGAGTGACAGAGGATATAATGATGAGGATCATCTTCGAGGAGTACATGCTGATACTGGCTGCCGCAGTTACGGCTTCTGTTTTTTCGGGGATCATGCTTATCTATCCGTTTGAAGGATTGCTGCATTCCCTGATCGACATGCCGTTTCAATTGCCGGGACCGGCGGATACATTAATCCTGATTGGAGAAACATTGCTGGTAAATGCTGCGGTCTTACTGATCGCAGTCCTGATTACAGGAAACAGCTTTTATAAAAGAGAACCTGCACTGATAATAAGGGAAGATGTGGCATGATAATACAGGCAGAAGGCATAGAGAAGGATTTTACCCGGGAAGGGCTCAAGGACATTTCCTTCAGGATAGTCCCCGGAAGCTTTACATTGATTACGGGAGAATCCGGGTCAGGCAAGACGACGCTGTTAAACATCGCCGGCGGGATGCTCCATCCTGACAGGGGCCGTGTCTTTGTCGACGGCAGGGATCTGTACAGGGATTATACCCGGAAAGAACGGATCCGGCTGCTGGGCAGTGATCTGGGATACATGATGCAGGGTGTTTCCCTCATTCCATCCCTGACTGTGAAGGATAATATTACTTATCCGCTTGTACTGACCGGAAGAGAATATGACAATGAGAAACTTGAAGAGATCCTGAATCAGCTTGGGATTTATGAGGTGAGGGACAGCTATCCGGGACGTATTTCCGGGGGTGAATACAGAAGAGCGCTGCTTGCGGGTGTTCTTTTGTCCGAACCGAAGATCCTGTTCTGTGATGAGCCCACTTCAAATCTCGACAGCGATTCCGCTGCAGTAGTTACCGATATGCTTTACAGTTATGTAAATCCGGACAGGAGTGTTGTTGTGGCTACACACGACACGGCTTTTGACAGGGCGGACGCTCACGTGGAATTGCGGAGGATACCGGTTAATGGTATCGGGATAAACGCTGATTAAAAAAGAGAATACCGGTTTGTTAGATGAATACCTCCGGAGGACGACACGTCAACCGGAGGTTTATTATATTATTCGTTAGTAAAACAAGCATTATGCCGGTAAAATATATCTAATTTTATTTTATGGTTAGATATATTTTATATTTAGTTTAGAAATGCAATATATACTAATCCCGGTCATTAGTTAAGATGAATTAACGTTAATTATGTTTATCTAAGGAAATTTTGAGAAAGGAAACACTATGCCGGTAGTAATGATTGAAGCGGGAAATACTGTGAAGATCGTTAGGATTTCAGGATCCGAGAAAGTAAGACAGCATTTGTCCGAATTAGGATTTGTCTTGGGGGAAGAGATCACGGTGGTCAATAATATTCGGGGAAATCTGATCCTTAAGGTTAAGGATGCCAGGATCGCTCTGGATAATGATATGGCTCGCAGGATCATTGTTGCCTGACAGCAGTGCTTTTATCGACAAGTTTTTAGGAGACAGTACAAATGAGAACATTAAAGGACGTAGCGGTGGGTGAATCGTGTAAAGTAAAGAAATTACACGGTGACGGACCTGTAAAGCGCCGCATCATGGATATGGGTATCACTAAGGGGATCGATGTCCTCGTGAGAAAAGTTGCACCGTTAGGTGATCCTATGGAACTTAACATCCGCGGGTATGAGCTTTCTCTGCGCAAAGCAGACGCGGAAATGGTGGAAGTAGAATAGTTTTAACCTGAACGGAGGTACAGAGAATGAGTATAAAGATTGCTCTTGCCGGAAATCCAAACTGCGGCAAGACCACATTATTTAATGCGCTCACAGGTTCAAATCAGTATGTGGGAAACTGGCCGGGCGTAACAGTTGAGAAAAAAGAAGGTAAATTAAAGGGAAATAAGGACGTCGTAATCCAGGATCTTCCGGGCATCTATTCCCTTTCTCCATACACTCTCGAAGAAGTGGTTTCGCGTACATATCTCGTGAACGAGAAGCCGGATGCGATCCTGAACATCGTTGACGGAACCAATATCGAACGTAACCTTTACCTGACAACACAGCTCCTTGAACTGGGAATCCCTGTTGTGGTCGCTGTCAACATGATGGACCTCGTAGACAAGAAGGGCGTAAAGATCGATACCAAAGCGCTGGCAAAAGAACTTGGCTGCGAAGTTGTGGAAATATCTGCTCTCAAGAAAAAGGGCGTTATGGATGCGGCAAATCTCGCTGCTAAGGTTGCTTCCGAAAACAGAGTGATGAATGTAAAAGCATCATTTTCTGAAAGTATTGAAACTGCCATTTCCGGGATTGAAGATGAGATCCGCAGCATTGCTGACAACAGATTGCTGCGCTGGTATGCGATCAAGCTCTTTGAACGTGATATGAAGATTCTTGAAGAAGTAAAACTCACACCACAGAGAGCTGAGACTATCGAAAAGATCATCAGTGAAGTGGAAGCAGCGGAGGATGACGATTCCGAGTCCATTATCACCAATGAAAGATACAGCTATATTACGGGAATCTGCACCGGATCTGTCAAGAAGAAGGGAGGCAGACACGAGCTTTCCGTCTCAGACAAGGTGGACAGGATCGTTACCAACAGGATCCTCGGACTGCCGATCTTCGCGGTCGTAATGTTCCTTGTTTACGCGCTTTCAATGGGCGACTGGGCTGTTTCAATCGGTACTGCCGCAACTAATTTTGCCAATGATGTCATTTTCGGAGAGTGGGTACCTTCCGGCGTAGATTCCATCTTCTCAGCCCTTGGGGTTTCGGATTCAACTGTGATCTATGGACTGGTTCAGGACGGCATAGTTGCCGGCGTCGGCGCTGTTCTCGGATTTGTTCCGCAGATGCTGGTTCTGTTCCTGTTGTTAGCTATACTTGAAGACATCGGTTACATGAGCCGTGTGGCTTTCGTCATGGACCGTATCTTCCGTCAGTTCGGACTTTCAGGCAAGTCTTTCATCCCTATGCTCGTTGCAGTGGGATGCGGAGTTCCGGGCGTTATGGCTTCACGTACCATTGAAAACGAACGTGACCGCAGACTTACAGTTATGACAACAACTTTCATGCCTTGCGGCGCAAAGATGCCTATCATCGGTCTCATTGCCGGAGCTATGTTCGGCGGAAGCGCGCTGATCTCAGTTTCAGCATACTTCATCGGAATGGCTTCCATCATTCTCACAGGCATCATCCTCAAGAAGTTCAAGGCATTTGCCGGAGAGCCTGCACCGTTTGTACTGGAGCTGCCTCCATATCACGTTCCGACTGTTGTAAACGTGCTCAGAGCAACCTGGGAACGCGGCTGGTCATTCATTAAGAGAGCCGGCTCAGTCGTTGTAATCGCAACCATCTGCATCTGGTTCCTGTCCAACTTCGGCATGGTAAACGGACAGTTCGGCAATGTTCACGACCTTTATGACGATCCGGAAGTTGCAACTGAAGCGTATATCGAGTCCGTTGCAGACAAGATGAATATTCCTGTAGAAGATGTCAATGCTGACGATTCATCGCTCCTGGCTCAGGTTGGCAATTCTGTATCCTGGATCTTCACTCCTCAGGGACTGGATTCCTGGAAGCCGACTGTGGCTACAGTAACCGGTCTCGTTGCAAAGGAAAATGTTGTAGGAACCTTCGGCGTTCTGTATAATTATGATGATTCTGAAGGAGAACTTGAAGAAAACGGTGATCAGATCTGGGCTCGTGTGGCAGCTGACTACACTCTGGCATCTGCGTTTGCGTTCATGGTATTCAATCTCCTCTGCGCACCTTGTTTCGCGGCGATCGGCGCTATCAAGCGTGAGATGAACAATGCAAAGTGGACCTGGGCGACTCTTGGATTCCAGTGCCTCTGGGCATATCTCATTTCACTGATCGCATATCAGATCGGTGGCCTCGCAACCGGAGAGGTTGCATTTGGCGGCTGGACTGTCGTAGCGATCCTCCTGCTGATCGGGCTGGGCTACATGCTGGTTCGCAAGGGATATACACCGGATCATAAGGTTCGTATGGTAACTGCTGTAGAAGCGGCACAGTAGAACGCAATTTTGCTGATCGCCGTGAATTATCGGAGGAAGTAATATGGGAGAAGTGATCTTATGGGGACTGCTTGCAGTTCTGGTTGGAATCTGCTTGAGATCGATAATCAAATCGCATAAGAGCGGATCCTGCTCCGGATGCTCTTCAGAGGGTGGATGCAGCGGAAGCTGCTGCTCTTGCGGCGATTTTACAGAATTGAAGAAGTTTGAAGAAAGCTTAAAGGACAAATAATCATGATGCCTGCGGATCGTGGATCTGCAGGCATTTTTTATTGATGAAAAGAACAGAACAATCCATAAAATGTCAATTCTGTTTGGTAATATGAGCGCGATTAATATATAATACTCGTATGGTAAATTATTCACCTGGGAGGCTGTATGATTCAAGTAAAATATTCTTTTCATACTTATGAGGAATTGAAGAGAATCGTTGATTCTATTAATTCCGAAGAGCATTATATCAATGCTGCCGGAGTTCTGCTTCAGTTATATAATCCGAAGGTGGATGCTGATGATGACAGGATCGTGGATTATATCAATGCAAATCTCAGCAGAGCTGTTCTTACGGGAAGTACAAGTGCGAACATAGCAGATATTGAATATGATATAAGCGACAGACCGATGGAATTGAATGTAACTTATTTCAAAAGTACGCATCTGCATCAGCAGGTCTTTAATATTGATGAAACCACCGGTTTTGAAGCCGGTCTGGAAATAAACAAAAGGATTATGGAAATTCCGGATGCACGCTGTATGTTCATTTGTTATTCCTGCAACAGCGTGGCGATTCATTCGTGTACAGAAGAATTCCGGCATCACAGGCTTCCGGTATTCGGAATCAAGTCCGGCCGGAGTATAAGGGCTTTGAACACTTCAAAGGTGTACGGTTCAACTGCCCTGTCAAACGGCATTGTCGCTGTAATTCTGGCAGGGGATTCACTGCGCCTTTATATGGAGAGTTCCCTGGGATTCAAAGAAATCGGCACGGAAATGATGGTAACCGGTATCGAAGGTGATGATATGATCACGACCATCGATGGCAGGCCAGCAACGGATGTTTACTTAAGGTATCTGAATGTTAAGCCGAACCGTTTTTTTGTCCAGAATGTCTGTGAGTTTCCGTTGATCTTCCACAGAAACGGATACAGTGTTGCGAGAGTCCCTTCTGCATACGGGACAGACGGGGAAGTATCATTCACATCTGATGTTGCGGTGGGTGAAACATTCAGATTGTCCTATGGAAATGCCGATAATCTTCTGTATCTGGCAGATAAGACAAAGGAGGGGCTTGAAAAGTTCGATCCGGAGGCAGTTTTTCTGTTCGAATGCGGAAACCGGGTCAGGTTTCTCAAGGGCAAGGCACGTGAGGAGGTGGATGTCTTTCGGAAGCAGAATCCGGAGGCTTCACTTTCCATCGGGTATGCAGAACTGTTTATTTCATCGGACGGACGGGGAGGCGCGTTAAACAGTGCTCTGGTGGCTGTGGGTCTCTCCGAGGAATCTGCCGGAGATGACATTATAAACTTCCGGACGGATGACAGGGATGAAGATGTAAATCAGCAGGATTCCGACGAATATATACCTTTTATGAAGCGGGTACTCTTCTTCCTGGAACGCACTTCCACAGAGCTGGATCAGCTCAACAAAGAACTTGGAAAGATAGCCTACACAGATCAGCTCACGAAGATATATAACAGGTGGGAGTTGGAGAATAAGGCAAACGAAGTGCTGAAGAAGAATGATCTCACCGGAGCCCGCGCGTCGCTGATCTTCATGGATATAGACAGGTTCAAGCGAGTTAATGACACTTATGGTCACGACGTGGGGGACATGGTACTGCTTGCGACGGTGAACATCGTAAAGGCGAATCTGAAACCGGATCATGTTTTCGGACGATGGGGTGGCGAGGAATTCGTCTACATCCTTCCTGATACAGAGGTGGAAGATGCCCGGGAGTTTGCAGAGGATCTTCGCAGACAGATAGATGAGAACTGTTTCGTAACCGTTCGTCACGTGACCATGAGTTTCGGAGTCACCGGCGTAAAGACGGGGGACGATATAAACTCATTTATCAAGAGAGCTGATGAGGCTCTTTATGCAGCCAAGGAAAACGGGCGGAATCAGGTTGTGGTCAATGTCTGAGATTTTGAAATGATGCTATCGGGGAAACTGATCAGATCGGAGGAATCTACATGAAGGAGATACTTGATGAGCTGTTCCGGCTTCAGGATGTGAAGTACCGGGACTTTCAGGGGAAACTCATACCCACGGTTTCAGCAGATTCCATTATCGGGGTGAGAACTCCGGAGCTGCGCAGATTCGCGGGTAAGCTTGTAAAAAGCGGAGATGTACAACATTTTCTGGATGAACTTCCCCATGCGTATTTTGATGAAAACCAGCTTCACGCTTTTATTATTTCACTGATGAAGGATTATGACCGGTGTTTGGAAGAATTGGAAAAATTTCTTCCATATATCGATAATTGGGCTACCTGTGATCAATTGTCACCGAAGGTCTTTAAAAAGCACAGGGATCTGCTTCCTGACAGGATATCCGCATGGATAGCCTCAGGTGAGACTTATAAAGTCAGATTTGGCATTGGAATGCTCATGGAGCACTTTCTCGACGAGGATTTTGATCCAGTCTATCCCGGGATAGTGGCAGGTATCCGGTCTGACGAATATTATGTGAATATGATGATAGCCTGGTATTTTGCCACAGCCCTTGCAAAGCAGTATGACAGCATCCTTCCATATATTACGGAGCAGAGACTGGATGACTGGACTCATAACAAGGCCATTCAGAAGGCTGTGGAGAGCAGACGGATCACGCCGGGACAGAAGGAACTGTTAAAGAGCTACAAGGTTAAAAGAGCCGGAAAGTGAACTGTTTAGCGGCGTATATTCGCAGGGTGATTGCTGATAATATTATTACTGTAAACGATGCACAACGTCTGTATGCAGCACAAAAGCTTCATGCAGGCGTTCTTTTTAACTGTTGACAACAGTTATATACTGTTATATGCTGTTTATAGCCGAAGGGAAAGTTTTCTGCAGAGGGCTTTCATCCCGGGACATTGCGCAGGTGCCGGCTTCGGGGAAAGGATTCAAAGCATGCAGATCATCATTAACAATTCTTCCATGGTTCCGGTATATGAGCAGCTGATGGACAGGATAAAGCAGGAGATCATCAGCGGTGAACTGGCTGAGGGGGATGTTCTTCCATCCGTGAGAAGACTGGCCAATGAACTGAAGATCAGCGCTCTTACTGTCAAGAAGGCCTATGACCGGCTGGAGGAAGAAGGCTATATCATTACGATCCACGGAAAGGGAAGTTATGTTGCTGCCACAGATATGCAGCTGGCAGCTGAAGCGAGAAAAAAAGCTGTGGAGGATGAATTCGTCCGTGCTGTTGACAGGGCAAAGGCTCTGGGACTCACCGACGATGAGATCAGAGAGATACTGGATATTATTCTCGTGGATCAGTAAGGGGGCGGAAAATGATTAGAATAGAGAAACTTCGCAAGAAGTACAGAGATTTTGAGCTGAATGTCTCCATGACGATACCGGCGGGGACGGTTACGGGACTTATCGGAAAGAATGGTGCAGGAAAGAGCACCACTATAAAGTCCATTCTGGGCCTCATTAATCCGGATGGTGGGAAGATCAGTGTTCTTGGGGGAAAACCGGGAAGCAGTCTCGAAAAAGTCGGAGTTACATTCTCGGATTCCGGATTCAGCATGATGCACACTGTTGAAGATGTGATAAAGATAAACAGGTCTTTTTATTCCTGTTTTGATGAGGAGCATTTCCGCTCGATGTGTAT
>JAIKWW010000096.1 GCA_024684465.1 Clostridia bacterium
GGATCTGTATGACAAGCGGGTGCCGCTCTATGAAAAATATGCCAATGTGACGATAACCGCGGCTGGTCTTACCGTGGAGGAATGCATCGAAGCTATACTCGAAAGAGTATAAAGAAATGCCTGTACAGTGATGTACAGGCACTTTTTGTCAGTATAAATGATATTCGTGAACGATCTCGGACCGGAAACAGCCGACGTCACAGAACCTGCCTTATCGGCGGGCGCTGGCGATGAGTTCTCTTGCACTTGCCAGTGTGGTGTCGGTGATGTTGTCCCCTCCGAGGAGTCGGGCAATCTCGGTGACACGCTGTTCTTCGTCAAGACCTGAGATTGTGGTGAAGCTGTGTTCGTCCGTGTCGTCTCTGGCAATCATGTACTGTTGATCACCTGCAGCTGCGATCTGAGGCAGGTGGGTGATGCAGAGTATCTGATCGTCCCGTGAGATCTGATGAAGCTTTCTTCCCACTACGCTGGCAGTGATCCCGCTTATACCGGTGTCGATCTCGTCGAAGATCATCACTCTCACGTGATCGGTATTGTTTGTTATTCTGCGGAACGCCAGAGAAATCCGTGATATTTCACCACCTGAAGCAATCTGCGCCATAGGGCGGAGTGAACCGCCGCGGTTTGCGTTGAACAGGAATTCCACGTCGTCGGCACCATCCTGTGATACATCCGGACTTCCGTCAGGCCTCAGGCGGGGCTTCATGTCCACTGCAAATTCTGCATTGGCGAAGTTCAGGTCGGCGAGCTCGGAATTCATACGTTCTGCCAGTTCCTCAGCGGCTTCACGCCGGAGTTCAGTCAAAGCAGAGGAGCGGTCTGTCAGCTCTCTTCGCAGCTGTCTCAACTTGTCCAGCAGATCTTTTTCCGCCTCATCCGAACTCTCAAACAGTTCCAGATCTTTCTCACATTCCTCTCTGTATTCCAGAACGCTTTCGATGCTCCCGCCGTATTTTCGCTTGAGCTTGTCCAGCAGATCCAGACGTTCGATGGTGGAATCCAGCTCTTCGCCGGTGAAGGAGATCGAATCCCGGGCTTTTCTTATGTCCTCGCACAGATCCTCCACGGCGTAGGAACAATTGCTGATGGTTTCAGTAAAAGAAGCCAGCTCTTCATTGTATTCACTTATCTCGCTCAGAAGTGAGGCAGCTTTGCCCAGTTGAGAGTTGTAGAGAATGTCGTAGCATTCCGAGAGGTTTTCCAGAATCTTGCCGCTGTTCTGAAGAATGTTGAGATGCTCCGCAAGTTCAGTATCCTCACCGGGCTTCGGATCCGCAGCCTGAATCTCCTTGAGCTCAAATTCCATAAAATCTCTTTTTCTCAGGAAATCACTGTGATCCTGCCTGAGTTTTTTCAGAGCCAGTCTCGTCTTGGAATAATCCTCAAAGGTGCGCGCCAGCTCGTCTTTTACGGTACCGATATTTTTATCTCCGAATTCGTCGATTATGGACAGGTGATTAATCGGGTCCAGAAGTCTCTGGTTGTCGTATTGCCCGTGGATGTCAACGAGCTTTGCGGTAATCTTTCTCAGAGTGGAGAGTGTTACGATCTCACCGTTAACCCGGGCTATGCTCTTTCCACTTCTGGAAAGCTCCCTTGAAATGATCATCTCGCTGTCTTCGAAATCGGAGATGTAGTTCAGGGCATTTTCCTTTTCAACAGGATCCAGGGAAAAGATGAGCTGAACCAGAGCCTTATCCGCCCAGTCTGCGATCAGTGAGCTGCTGCCCCTGCCGCCCAGAGCCATGTCGATGGCCTGGATGACGATGGATTTTCCCGTTCCTGTTTCGCCTGTGATGATATTGAGATTATCCCCGAGGTCTATATCTATTTCTCTGATTATGGCGAAGTCTTTTATATAAATATGTGTGATCATGATTCTGCTCCCGATCATTCATCCCTGAGGATGCTCCTGAATTTGTCGCAGATGCCGGAAGCGTGCTCCGGGAGATCAACAACGATAAACACCGTGTTATCTCCTGCAAGTGATCCGATGACTCCGTCAAATTTGAGAGAGTCCAGGGACTCGGCTGCGGCGTTGGCACAGCCCGAAAGAGTCTTAAGCACGATGATATTACCGGAGTAATTGATCTCGGTGACGGTATTCCTGAATATCTTCTCAAATCTGTCTCCTGACGGCTTTGGCTTATCTGCTGAGGGAAGAGCATACTTGTATTTTCCCGATGGAGTGAGAGCCTTTATGAGCTGCAGTTCTCTGATGTCACGGGAAACTGTTGCCTGGGTTACTGAAAAACCGTTGTCCTTGAGCAGCTGGGCAAGTGCCTCCTGAGTTTCGATTTCGTTGTCCCTGATAAGCTCAAGGATTTTGTCCTGTCTTGAATATCTCATTTTTCTGTTTCTCCTGAATATTGTGAACACCTGATGTGGTGTATAAATATTAGTTCAAATTAATATTTATTATACATTCAGATCGTTCGAAAATAAAGAATTTTAGCTGTGATAAGGAACAAGACGAGGGAGAGAAAGGATGGATTTCAGTTTATTGACTTATGTCCATAATGGAATATAATATAATTATTGTGTACGTCACATAATTAATATTAACAACTAAATAACAAATCATTATTTTTATATGAAGAAAAAGAGGTAAAACAAATGAGCGAATCATGTGATAATAACTGCTCGAGCTGCGGAACAAGCTGCAGCAGCGACTGCGGATCCGATTGCGGAAAATCTCCTGCAGATTTCAAGAAATCACTTACAGAGGGTGCCACTGTAAAGCACGTCATCGGAGTTGTAAGCGGTAAGGGCGGCGTAGGAAAGTCAATGGTCACTTCCCTCATGGCTGTAGAGATGCAGCGCAGAGGTCTGAATGCGGCTATCCTGGATGCGGATATCACCGGTCCGTCCATCCCGCGTTCATTCAATATCAAGGAGAAGGCAGCTGCTACAGAGGACTACATTTTCCCTGTAACTACAAAGACAGGCATTCAGATCATGTCAACCAATCTGATCCTGCAGAACGAGACGGATCCGGTCGTGTGGAGAGGTCCGGTAATCGCAGGTGCCGTTGAACAGTTCTGGACAGACGTTCTCTGGAAGGATGTGGACTTCATGTTCGTGGATATGCCACCGGGAACAGGTGACGTTCCTCTCACTGTTTTCCAGTCACTTCCGGTTGAAGGGATCATCGTTGTAGCTTCACCTCAGGAACTGGTTGGAATGATCGTTGAGAAGGCTGTCAATATGGCGAAGCTGATGAACATTCCTGTAATCGGTCTCGTTGAGAACATGTCTTACTATGAGTGCCCTCACTGCGGTGAGAAGATCGAGATCTTCGGCGAAAGCCATGCAGAGGAGATCGCCGCAAAGTATGATATCAAAAATGTGGCTAAGATTCCTGTAAACAGAGCTCTCGCCAGCGCTGTGGACAAGGGAATGATCGAGCTGGCTCACGACGAGTGGCTGGAGCCGATGGCAGACGCAGTAGAAGCTGCTGTAAACAATACTGATCCTGCTCTCAACTAACTGAAGCCGAAGCGCACGCAGGGCGTTTTAAGTGAAGTAATGGCGGTATTTTCCGCTGTTACTTCATTTTTTTATTTATAACAGAAATTAATGCCTTGACTTTTAAATCAATACTGTATACAATACGATTATTATTAAGGTAAAAGCTGTGATGGAGACAGTAACAATACTGCGATTCTGACAGAGAGTGGGTGAAGGTGAGAGTCCCACAGATGAACATATTGCGAAGATCACTCCGGAGCCCGGCTGCTGAAGGCAGATTGTGCTGTGTAAGCAGTTCGCGTCAGTCGTACGTTACACGATAATTGAGAGGTATTCCGTCTGCGGTTTCCGCAAATAAACGGGATACAATCAGGGTGGTACCGCGGTTAATATCGTCCCTGCATCGACAGATCTCGATGCAGGGATTTTTTTATTGTCCCCGTGCTGCGAAAGCGGAGCATGTTAAACAGAATGCGCCGGAGCTGCGGTGCGGGAGAGGACAGAAAGGGTAGTTTATGTATAAAAATCTTTCAGACAGACCCATCGCTGAGGTTCAGAACGAACAGGCGGACAAGTGGGAAAAAGAAGATCTTTTGAGCAAATGCGTGGAGGAGAGAAGCGAAGATCCCACATTCGTATTCTATGAAGGACCTCCTACGGCAAACGGCAAGCCGGGAATTCACCACGTCATCGCACGTTCGCTGAAGGATTCAGTGTGCAGATATAAGACGATGAAGGGCTTCAAGGTAAGAAGAAAGGCCGGCTGGGATACTCACGGACTTCCTGTTGAGATCGAAGTTGAAAAGAAGCTGAACATGTCCGGCAAGCAGGACATCGAAAAGTACGGAATCAAGGAGTTCAACGAGAAGTGCCGTGAATCCGTATTCGAATATGAGGGCCTCTGGCGCCAGATGACAAAGCGCATGGGCTACATGACAGATTTGGACAATCCTTACATCACGCTGGATAACAACTTCATCGAATCCGGCTGGTGGATCTTCAAGAAACTGTTCGATGCGGGAATGATCTACGAAGGCCATAAGATCCTTCCTTACTGCCCGCGCTGCGGAACAGGTCTGGCTTCCCATGAGGTTGCACAGGGATACAAGGAAGTCAAGGTCAATACGGTCTATGCCAAGTTCAGGAAGAAGGGCGAGGAAAATGTCTACTTCCTGGCATGGACAACTACTCCGTGGACACTGCCTTCAAATGTGGCACTGGTTGTAGGACCTGAGGTTGACTACATCGAAGCAGGTCAGAACGGAGAAGTACTGATCATCGCTGAAGCACTGGCAGACAGAGTTCTCGGCGAAGGAGAGTACACAGTTCTCCGGAAGATGAAGGGCAAGGACCTGGAATTCCAGGAGTACGAGCAGATCATGCCTTTCATCAATGTGGAAGGCGAAAAGAAGTTCGTCGTTGTATGCGCAGATTATGTCAGCACAGAAGACGGTACAGGCATCGTACATACGGCGCCTGCATTCGGTGAAGACGACTACAATACAGCTCGCCGTTACGGATTACCTGTTGTCAACCCGGTTGACGAAGAGGGTAAGTTTACAGATACACCTTGGAGCGGCAAATTCGTTATGGAAGACGGCCTGGATGTAGAGATCATCAAGTGGCTTGCTTCAAACAATGCGCTCTACAAGAAGGAAAAGGTTGAACACAACTATCCGCACTGCTGGAGATGCAAGACTCCGCTCATCTACTATGCTAAGCCTAGCTGGTATATCGAGATGACAAAGCTCAGGGATCAGCTTGTCGAGAATAACAATACGGTTAACTGGCAGCCTCAGTTTGTGGGAGAAGGAAGATTCGGAAACTGGATCGCAGAGGTTAAGGACTGGGCAATCTCCAGAAACAGATACTGGGGAACTCCGCTGCCGTTCTGGAGATGTTCCTGCGGTCACGTGGAATGCATCGGTTCCAGACAGGAACTGGTGGACAAAGCTCAGGAGAAGATCGATCTTTCCATTGAGCTCCACCGTCCGTATGTGGATGATGTTCACCTCACATGCCCTGAGTGCGGCGGTCAGATGACGAGGATCATGGAAGTTGCAGACTGCTGGTACGACAGCGGATCGATGCCTTTTGCACAGCTCCACTATCCGTTTGAGAACAAGGAACTCTTTGAAGAATCCTTCCCGGCTGATTTCATCTGCGAGGGAATCGACCAGACGAGAGGATGGTTCTACTCACTGCTGGCTCTTTCCACATTCATCACAGGAAAGGCACCTTACAAGAATGTACTGGTAAATGACCTGATCCTGGACAAGGAAGGCAAGAAGATGTCCAAGTCAAAGGGCAACACAGTGGATCCGTTCCAGCTCTTCGACAAGTACGGCGCAGATGTGCTCAGATGGTACCTGCTGTACTCATCTCCTGCATGGGTTCCTACAAAGTTCGATGAGGACGGCGTTATCGAGCTGCAGAGCAAATTCTTCGGAACTCTTAGAAACGTATATAACTTCTTTGTTCTCTATTCCAACATGGACGATATCGATGTGAAGGAACTGAACGTGGCACCGGCTGACCGTTCAGAGCTGGATCGCTGGATCATCTCCAGATTCAACGGAGTTGTTAAGAGCGTGACAGAGAGCATGGATAACTACGAACACATGAAGGCTGTCAAGGCCATCACCGAGTTCGTATCCGAAGACCTTTCAAACTGGTATATCAGAAGAGCCAGAAGAAGATTCTACGCTGAAGGAATGACAGAGGACAAGAAGGCCGTTTATCTCACGACTTATGAGATGCTGAAGGGCGTAGCTCTGCTGGCTGCACCTTTCGCTCCGTTCATCACGGATGAGATCTACATCGACCTCACAGGCGAGCATTCTGTACATCTTGCTCACTATCCGGTGGCAGATGAGTCAATGATAGATGCGGATCTGGAAGAGAGAATGGAACTGGTAAGAACCATCGTAAATCTGGGAAGAAGCGAGAGAGAAAAGGAAAAGCTGAAGGTAAGACAGCCACTTTCCAAGATCCTGGTGGACAGCAAGTACGAGAACAGCATTTCCTACATGGTTCCGCTGATCAAGGAGGAACTCAATGTAAAGGAAGTGGAGTTTGAAACCAAGATGGACGACTTCCTGGATTATCAGCTGAAGCCTGATTTCAGAGCTGCAGGTCCGGTACTTGGCAAGGACATCAAGGAGTTCGGAAAGGTTCTCGCAGGACTTGACGCCAAGGAGACGATCGCAAAGCTGGAAGCAGACGGCGAAATCACTATCACGCTGGGGGGCGAAGAGAAGACGATTTCAAAGGATCTGACGGATATCAAGGTGACTGCCAGAGACGGATTTGCGGTTGCATCAGACAAGGGCGTGTTCGTAATCCTCGACACGACTCTCAATCCTGAACTGGTTGCCGAAGGTCTCGCAAGAGAACTGGTATCCAAGGTTCAGCAGCTCAGAAAGCAGAACGATTACGAAATGATGGATCACATCGACGTAACTGTCAATGCTGATGAAGAGTGCCGCAAAGCGTTTGATGTACACAGAGATTACATCACAGGGGAAACGCTTGCGGACAGCCTTAACTTCACTGAAGAGCGCGGACTCGATACCTTCAAGCTCAATGGCCATGAGACGGGTATCAGCGTAAAGAAAGCAGGAAACTGATTTGAAGCTTGTCAATGAATCCGGGAAAGTCAGTCTCAAGGACATGACCTTTCCGGAGCTCAGAGAGTGGATGACAGAAATAGGGGAAAAGAGATTCAGGGCAGACCAGCTGTTCAGGAGACTGTATCAGGGGGCAGTTACTCCTCAGGAGATCACGGAATTTTCCGGTGCACTCCGCAGCAGGCTTGAATCTGTCGGAGATATGACTGCCGTATCGATGCTGAGAAAGCAGGTGTCGAAGGATGGCACGAGGAAGTACCTGTTTGGGGTCAGGGACGGACTCGCCATCGAGAGCGTATTTATGAAATATAAGTACGGAAACACAGCCTGCATATCTTCTCAGGCAGGATGCCGTATGGGATGCGCATTCTGTGCATCGGGCATCGGCGGTCTGGAAAGGAATCTGACAGCCGGGGAGATGGCTGATCAGATCGTTGCAATGGAACGTGATACCGGTGAGAGAATAGGTCATATTGTCGTTATGGGAACGGGGGAACCCTTCGACAATTACGACCAGCTGCTCCGGTTCATCGAGATCGTTCACGATGAGCGGGGACTGAACATCGGCATGAGAAATATCACGGTATCCACATGCGGCATCCTGAAGCGGATAAAGCAGTTCGCAGGGGATATGCCAAGCGTGAATCTGGCGATCTCCCTTCATGCTCCGGATGATGAGCTGAGGCGGAAGATAATGCCTGTGGCAAAGGGCTACGAGATGTCCGAACTTCTCGAGGCCTGCAGATATCACGAAGAGAAGACACACAGACGTACCACATTCGAATACGCATTGATGAAAGGGGTCAATGATTCGGATGAACACGCGGTGAAACTGGCATCCCTGTTAAAGGGAATGCTCTGCCACGTAAACCTCATACCTTTGAACTATGTCGAAGAAAAGGGGTTGAGAGGTACGGAAAGAAAGAATGCTGAGCACTTTGCGGAAATCCTGGATTCAAGGGGAATCGAGGTCACCATACGCAGAGAGCTGGGCAGTGACATCAGCGCTGCCTGCGGTCAGCTGAGGCTGGAAAACCGTGGATGAGAAAGCTGAAAAAGGGCGGTGATCAGACTCCGCGGGTTTTGTTTATCGCCCTTTATCAACAGAAAATTGAATATCAGAGACACTTTTTATCAATATCCGTGTTGTCCTTTTCCGGCGGGAATAGTATAATTTAGATGCAGATAATTCTGACAAAAGACTATTTGGGAAAAGGAGGCGGCCGATATGGTTAAGCTTATTGTTGGACATAAGGGAACCGGTAAGACTAAGATGATGGTAGATCTTGCTAATACCGCTGTTAAAGAAAGAGACGGCAGTATCGTATTCATCATCAAGGACAACAGACTCTCTCATGATCTTGACTACAACATTCGTATGATCGTTATGGACGAATATGAGTATGTTACTAATATCGATGAATACATCGGTTTTATATATGGCATTCTGAGTTCTAATCACGACATCGAGGAAATCTTTATCGACAGTATTTTAAAGCATGCTGACATTACTATCGATGATCTTCCTGAGTTCTTAAAGAGACTCTCCATGATCTCTGAAAAGCACAAGATCGATTTTGTTGTAAGTCTCAGCGCAGACGAATCAGAACTTGATTCCAGCGTAAGACAGTATGAGATTATTAACGGCTAGTGGTTTTTGATAATCGGCATTGATAAAAAGCGGCTCTGATGAGCCGCTTTTTTGTATTTTCGGAATCGTGATGCAAAAGAGCAGGGCCCGGTTTAGTTAACGGATAGAGATTGAATTAAATAAGGAAAGAATTATGAAGATAAGCGGATCAAAAATAATAATCGAATGCCTGCGTGAACAGGGCGTGGATACCGTATTCGGATATCCCGGCGGAGGAATCATGCCGCTTTATAACACGTTATACGATTATCTCGAGAGGGGCGAAATAAAGCACATCCTCACAAGCCACGAGCAGGGTGCCACCCATGCTGCTGACGGATATGCCAGATCCACCGGAAAGGTGGGCGTGGTATTTGCCACAAGCGGTCCCGGAGCAACAAATACTGTCACAGGTATAGCTACGGCGTACATGGATTCGGTTCCTATGGTGGTGATCACAGGCCAGGTACCGCGGTCCCTCATCGGCAAGGACTCATTCCAGGAGGTTGATATTGCCGGGGTGACTATTCCGGTAACAAAGCACAGCTTCTTCGTGGATGATATCGGGGAACTGGCGGCGACCATCAGGGAGGCTTTCAGGATCGCAAAGAGCGGTAGACAGGGCCCTGTTCTGGTGGACGTCCCTAAGGACCTCATGGGCATGGAATATGAATATGAGAAGCAGCCGGAAGTTGAGGCCGATCCCATCGAGAACAAGTTCGATGAGAATGATATCAGGGCTCTTGCGGAAAAGATAAATCAGGCAAAGAAGCCGGTGATCTACGCCGGAGGCGGAGTTATCAGCGCAAATGCTTCCCACAAGCTGGTGGCACTGGCTGAGAAGGCGGAAATACCTGTGGTATCCACACTCATGAACCTGGGAGCGATTCCGAGAAAGCACAGACTTTCTCTCGGAATGGTGGGAATGCACGGCGGCAGAGAGACGAATCTGGCAGTGGACAACTGCGACCTGCTCATAGCCATCGGGGCAAGATTCAGCGATCGTGTAACCGGTGACACAAGCAGATTCGCAAACGATTCGGTTATCGTTCATATTGATATAGACAGCTCTGAAATCGACAAGAATGTCAGCGTAGACGGAAGCCTCGTGGGAGATATGAATAAGATCCTGGACGGAGTTCTGGAGCTGGTGGAGGAGAATGAGCATACAGAATGGCTCGCTGAGATCGACAGCTTCAGAAAGCCTTCAGATACCGATCCTCAGGCATTTGAACCGGAGAATATCATCGGAACGATTCACGATGTGTTCGGAGATGATACCATCGTGGCAACGGATGTGGGACAGCATCAGATGTGGACTGCACAGTACTGGCCTTATTCTGCTCCGAGAAAGAGCCTCACTTCAGGCGGCCTGGGAACCATGGGTTACGGTCTGGGCGCTGCCATCGGAGCGCAGATGGGTAACCCGGGCAAGAGAGTGATACACATAACAGGAGACGGATCTTTCAGGATGAATATGAATGAAATGGCCACTGTCTCTGCGCAGCAGCTTCCTATTACTATCATCCTTCTGAAGAACAATGTTCTGGGAATGGTGCGCCAGTGGCAGAAGCTGTTCTTTGACAAGAGATTCTCAGCTACGGATCTGCCGGACGTGATCGACTACGAGACTCTTGCAAAGGCGTTCGGACTGGGGGGCGTTGAGGTCAATAATCTGAAGGATTTCAAGCAGGAACTGGAAAAGGCAAGAGATGGCGGAAAAGCCAATCTCATCATCTGTGACATCAGTTCAAATGAGGATGTATTCCCGATGGTTCCGCCGGGAAATGCCATCAGTGAAATTGTCATGTCTCCGTCAGACCTTTGATGACATCAAATAAATTTTTATAAATTGTTCAAAAGTTAAAACCGATGTGCTATAATATCGCATTGTAGGGGCTATGGTGTGCCCCGGGCAATTTATTTGTTATTATTTTTAAAGGAGGCAATGACGTATGGCTTGCACAATGGACGAAATCGCAGAAATGGCCCCTGGCAGAAAGTTTAAGGTTCAGTGGAAGATCGATTCTGCAAATAATGCACAGTATGCAATCTTAAAGACTAAGGACGGAGACAAGCTGTCTCTTCGTTATGAAGATAAGGACAGATCCGGCGGAGTAAGAACTCACGTAGGTTCGCTGTTAAAGGACTTCCCGGGAACTCCGGATACACTCTTCGACTGGTGGGAAGCACAGCTCGCTGACCGCAACTATGATGCAAAGATCGATGATTATCTCGCATCTATGCCGGCTGAAGACTGATCTGATCTAAAATGATCTGTATATTTAAGGCTCCCTGTTAGAAAACGGGGAGCCTTTCAGCATCTGACCCGGCATGGGGCCGCGGCAGTGACTATTTATTAACTGGAGGAATATTAAAAATGGCAGAAATCAAGAGAATTTCAGACCCGGCAGAAGTACAGGCAATCGCGAGACAGTGGAAAAAGGAAGGTCTGAGCATCGGAATCGTGCCTACTATGGGTTACCTTCATGACGGACACAGAAGTCTGATCCACAGGGCGTGTGCCGAAAATGACAGAGTGATAGTCAGTGACTTTGTCAATCCGATCCAGTTCGGACCTACAGAGGATCTGGACAAATATCCGAGAGACATCGAAGCTGATACAAAGCTCTGCAGTGAAGAGGGTGTGGATATCATCTTCAATCCTGCTCCGGAGGACATGTACGGAGCTGAGGGAAGTTTCCTCACATCTGTGGCTGTGGACAAGATCACCAAGGTGCTCTGCGGGAAGACTCGTCCGACACATTTCCAGGGCGTATGCACAGTGGTCAACAAGCTCTTTAATATTTCAAAGGCTGACAGGGGTTATTTCGGACAGAAGGATGCTCAGCAGCTTGCTGTCATCAGGAAGATGGTGAAGGATCTCAACATTGATATCGAGATCATCGGATGTCCGATCATCCGTGAAGAGGACGGACTGGCAAAGAGCTCCAGAAATAAATATCTGAGTGCTGAGGAGCGTCAGGCGGCGCTGGTACTGTCCAGATCTCTCAGAAATGCACGGAAGGCTCTCGAAGAGGGTGAACGTGATGCAGACAAGCTTCGCGAGGCAATCACTGCTGAGATAAAGACCGAGCCGCTTTCTGACATCGATTATGTTTCCGTTGTGGATGCGGAGACACTTGAGGATGTCAGCGGGAAGATCCAGCGCAGTATTCTGGTGGCGCTTGCAGTTAAGATAGGAAATACGAGACTGATCGACAATTTCAGTTTCGAGCTGTAAATATACAGAACTGCCCGGTCCGTGAAGGCCCGGCGGCACATTATACGACAAACGAAATGATCTCCGTATCGGAAATGATATGGAGATTTTTTTTTACGGAAAATGCTCTGACCGGTTAAGCTGTAACTGATAGTTTAAAGACAGCTGTCGATAAAGCAAACAGTCACAATAAGTGGTTATAAAAACTACATTACGTAGTTTTATACTTGACATCGGCCATATGAGGGGGTAATATGTCTGTATAAAGTTTGAGGTTCAAACTTTTTTTATTGTGGTTAATATTGATTAGAAAATTAAAATGGCAATGGAGGCATATAATGCTCAATATACATGGCAAGGAATTGACAGTACCACTTCTTCAGGGTGGCATGGGAGTCGGAGTCTCCCTGGGAGGACTGGCGGGCGCGGTTGCCCGTGAAGGTGCGATGGGATGCGTCAGCACGGCGGATGTGGGATTTTACGATCCGGACTTCCGCAAGGATCCGGACGGCGCGAATCTGAGAAAGATCGAACATGAGGTGGCTAAGGCAGTGGAACTGTCTGAAGGCAATGGACTTGTAGCTGTGAATGTCATGTTTGCCACGAAACTCTACGGTGAGATAGTGAGAGCCAGCATCGCGGCGGGCGCTGATGCGGTGGTTTCCGGAGCAGGTCTGCCAATGGAACTTCCTTCTCTCGTGGAGGAAGGGGAGGCCCTCATAGCTCCTATAGTATCCGGTGCCAGGGCGGCTAAGCTCATATGCAAGCAGTGGCAGCGCAAATACAAGAGATTCCCGGATTTCGTAGTGCTGGAGGGATGTAAGGCCGGCGGACACCTGGGGTTCAAGAGAGAGGAACTCCTTGAAGATAACTGTGAGAGCATCGAAGAGACGCTGCCGAAGCTCCTGGAGGAACTGAAGCCTTTTGAGGAAGCAAAGGGCACTGCGATTCCTGTCTTCTGTGCCGGAGGTATCTGGGACAGAGCCGATGCTGACAGGGTGATGGGCCTCGGAGCATCAGGCGTTCAGCTGGCTACCAGGTTTATCGGAACTTATGAGTGTGACGCGTCCCAGGAGTATAAGGACAAGCTAATTCAGGCAGGATCCGGGGACCTCAGGATCATCCAGAGTCCGGTGGGCATGCCGGGAAGAGCTGTGAATTCACCGCTTCTGGAGCGTGTGAAGGAGAATGGAAAGGAACCTATCACGTATTGTTATCACTGTCTGAAGGCCTGCAATCCGAGTGTTGCACCGTATTGCATCACAAAGGCTCTGGTGGACGCGCTCAAAGGAGACTGGGAAAACGGTCTGTTCTTCTCCGGCGCCAATGTGGACAAGCTTACGGAGATGGTTCACGTAAAGGATATAGTGGACGAATTCAGAAGATAGCAGAATGATTATGAGCCGTTCGGGTGCGGAGCTCCCGGAGGTGCGGATACGGAATCCGGCCTTCAGGAAGCGCGAAGCCCGGAGGGCTCTTTTTTACTGAAACGCAGTTTGCAGAGGAAGGATCTCGTGAGGCTGTGATTGTCCGTTTTGCAACGTGGGATGAAATTGACAGTTTTCTTTTAATGAAATATAATTAAGCACGATGCGTGCGAAGGGGCACGGCATGTCGGGAATTGCTGATGCCAGGAATTGCTGATGCGCGGAGCGTCTCCTGACATTACTGAAATATAGAAATAAGGAAATCTGATTTTAATGGATAATATTAATAAGACATATTTTATACAGACTTTCGGCTGTCAGATGAACGAGCACGATTCCGAAAAGATCGCAGGAATGCTGGAAGAACAGGGCTTTGTGGCGGCTGAGGAGCGCGAGGGCGCGGGGATCATCATCATGAACACCTGCAGTGTGCGGGAAAATGCCAACAATCATTTTTTCGGCCAGCTGGGCGTGGTGAAGAATATCAAGGAAAAGCACCCCGGCACGCTGGTTGCTGTCTGTGGATGCATGATGCAGCAGAAGGAGATCGTGGAGACACTGAAGGCAAAGTACGGCTGGGTGGACATCGCTTTCGGGACTATGAATATTCCGGAATTTCCGCAGCTTCTGGCAGAACGGCTGGAGGAACAGAAGCGTGTCATCTCGATTAAAGAATCCCAGGACACGGTAGACGACGGCATCGGGGCTCTCAGAAAGTTCAGACACAAGTCCTTTGTCAATATCATGAACGGCTGCAACAATTTCTGCACTTATTGCATCGTTCCTTACACCAGAGGAAGAGAGATGAGCCGTACTCCTGAAGACATAGTAAATGAAGTGAGATGGCTGGCTGAAGACGGTGTGAAGGAAGTCACTCTGCTAGGGCAGAATGTCAATTCCTATGGCAATGGCTGCGATTTTGACTGCGACTTCGCTTCGCTGATCTACAGGGTCGCAGAGGTGGAAGGCATAGAACGTATCCGCTTTATGACTTCCCATCCGAAGGATCTGTCGGACAGGCTGATAGAGGCTTTTACGAAATGTGACAAGCTCTGTCATCATATTCATCTGCCGGTCCAGTGCGGAAGCAGCAGGATTCTGGAAAAGATGAACAGGCATTATACAAAGGAAAGCTATATAAATCTGGTTGACCGGCTCAGAGCTGCAGTGCCGGATATTGTCATTACTACCGACATAATCGTGGGCTTCCCCGGTGAGACGGAGGAGGATTTTCAGGAGACACTGGATCTGGTGAACCGGGTGGAGTACGATTCCGCTTTCACTTTCCTGTACTCAATAAGGACCGGAACACCGGCTGCCACCATGCCGGATCAGATCCCGGAAGATGTGAAGCACGATCGTTTTGACCGTCTGGTGGATGCGATAAACAGCATAACAGCGCGGAAAAACGCCCTCTATGTGGGTCGGACGGAGAAGGTCCTGATCGATGGAAAGAGCCAGCGGGGCGGCAGCGGCATGTGCACAGGAAGAACGGATGGATTCAAGCTGGTGAATTTCCCGTGCCCGGCTGAGAGAATAGGAAATATCGCAGAGGTCAGGATTACCGGAGCGAACACTTTCAGTCTTACGGGAGAGTTGATCTGAGTTTCGTGGTGATCGCCGGCCCGGAGGGCTGTAAGGGAGCACGAGGATCGCACAAGGAGTGTTGCAGATATGAAATTTGACACAGAATACGGAAAGGCTGCCATAAGTAAAAATGTGTTCGCCAGGATCGCGGCGGATGCGGTTGCCCGGTTTTCCGACAGGATGCTGCTGGCCACTCCCAAAGGAAAGGCAGTCAGGGTCGGGAGCACCGGAAAGGAACTGCTGGAATTCATAGAGGTTGAGGATCATACGAATCCGGATGAACTGGGAGTTCATGATGTTCCCACAGTGGACTTTCACATTTTCGCCATCATAAG
Organism: Clostridia bacterium; assembly: GCA_024684465.1. Taxonomy (GTDB): domain Bacteria; phylum Bacillota; class Clostridia; order Peptostreptococcales; family Anaerovoracaceae; genus JAIKWW01. The sequence continues at coordinate 15,306 of JAIKWW010000096.1, forward strand.
GACCGGCAGCGATGCTGTTCAGATTGCCGGGGCACTTGGCAGGATCATCAGACATGACGTCCCCCTGATCACCGGAGTTGATGTGGGTAAAGTCATAGTGATAATTCTGGGAGAAAAGTCAAAGTCTCATAAGGAGATCACAAAGCAATTCATGGAGGTGAGCTGCTGATGAGGACCGGGGAGCTGAAGGGCGTAGGAGCCAGGAGAGAAGCGGATCTGGCGGCTGCGGGAATCTTTACTTCGGATGACCTGCTGGCTTTTTACCCTATGGCCTTTGAGGATTGGACCAACGTCAGGAAGATCCGCGAGGTTGTTCCAGGTGAAAAGTGCTGCATAGTTGCTTCGGTTGTGAAAATGCGGACGAATTATCTCCGGAAGCGGGGAAATATGATGCTTCGCATCACTGTTGCAGACGGTGAAAACGCCATGGATATCGTGATCTTCAACGCGAGGCAGTACAATCAGCAGGCCTTTGGCGTGGGCAGGGTTTACGCTTTTTTTGGAAGCATTTATCAGGACAAGATGGGGCTTCCCCAGATGGTCAATCCTGCTTATGAGGAAATGAACGGCGAAACTGTGCTGAGCATCAGACCGGTGTATCATACCATAAAGGGTATATCCCAGAAAATGTTCCGGAATCTGGTGAAGCAGGCTCTGGAGATCACAGATGAGATCCCGGAAACTCTGCCGGACAGCATCATAGAAAAGAACAAACTCTGCAGCAGGGATTTTGCTCTGCGGAACATTCATTTTCCCATTCAGAGAAAAGCATATAACATAGCAAGATACAGACTCGTCTTTGAAGAACTCTTTTTTCTTCAGACAGGTCTTTTTATGCGCGCAAATTCCAGATGCCGTCAGGAGACGGGAGTTGCTTTCAAGCGCGATGACAGTCTGAGAGAGTTTGCTGAGCTTCTGGGGTATGAAATGACAGGGGCTCAGAAGCGCGTGCTCCGGGAAATCGAGCTGGATATGGAGTCGGCGGTGCCGATGCAGCGTCTGGTTCAGGGGGACGTGGGCTCCGGAAAGACGGCTGTGGCCGCTGCTGCGCTGTACAAGGCGGCAAAGGCCGGGTATCAGGGCGTCCTCATGGCGCCCACCGAACTTCTGGCTTCCCAGCATTTTGAGTCCTTTTCCCGGGTAATGGACGGAACCGGTGTTCGTGTAGGATTCCTGTCTTCCCGTGTGTCAAAAGCCGAGAGGAAACATACACTGGAAGCACTTGCTGAGGGCAGCATTGACATCCTCATAGGTACACATTCTGTAATTCAGGAGGAAGTGAAGTTCGCAAATCTGGGACTGGTAATCACCGACGAGCAGCACCGCTTCGGAGTAAATCAGCGTCGTGCCCTTGCTGAAAAGGGAAACGGAAGGGATCCGGATGTGCTGGTCATGACTGCTACACCTATACCGAGAACCCTTGCGGTTATCATGTTCGGAGAAATGGACATATCAGTGATCGACGAATTGCCGCCGGGAAGGCAGCCGGTTGATACTGTTGTAAAGCCGCTTACTTCCAGGGCTTCCGTTTACAAGGCTGTTGGGAAGCAGCTGGAACAGGGCCGGCAGGTTTACGCTGTGGCCCCATTGGTAGCTGACTCTGAAGTGCTGGATGTCATGTCATCGGAGACTCTTTGCGAAGACCTGAAAAAGAGATTCAAGGGCTATACTGTGGGACTGGTGAACGGTTCCATGAAGCAGGAGGAGAAGGACGAGGTAATGGCAGCTTTCTCTGAGGGGAAGATTCAGATACTCGCTGCCACTGTGGTGATCGAAGTGGGAATAAATGTTCCGAACGCTACGGTGATGATCATAGAGAATGCGGAACGCTTCGGCCTGGCGCAGCTGCATCAGCTCAGAGGACGCGTTGGAAGGGGAAGCGGGAAATCCTACTGCGTGCTTCTCACGGACAAGAATTCAGAGCTGGGCATGGAAAGAGCAAATACCATTGCCGGGACCGGTGACGGCTTCCGGATCGCGGAGATGGACCTTACCATGAGAGGGCCGGGAGATTTCTTCGGAACGAGACAGCACGGGCTGCCGACGCTGCACATGGCGGACCTCACAAAGCACATGGATATACTGGACGGGGTGAGAGAGGACGTGAAGGAGATACTTCAGGCAGATCCGTCACTGACTGCCCCGGAAAATTCCATCATCGCCCGGGGAGTCGAAAATATGTTCGGAAAATTGGATGCCATAGGGCTGTAAATATTGTATAATGATTGTATTATGAGGATTTTGGGAATAGACCCGGGATATGCCCTCATGGGCTTTGGCGTCCTGGACAGAAACGGCAACAAACTGAAGATCGTAGATTACGGCAGCATATCGACGGAGGCAGGAACGCCGCTGCCCAACAGGCTTAAGTACATTTATTCCACGCTCATGGATGTGATCGAGGAGTACCGGCCCGAGGTGGCTGCCATAGAGGAACTCTTCTATAATAATAATGCAAAGACGGTCATTAATGTTGGTCAGGCCAGAGGTGTGGCCATTCTTGCGTGTGTAAATTCCGGCCTTGAGATCGCAGAGTACACGCCGCTTCAGATCAAACAGGCGCTGACCGGTTATGGAAGAGCAGATAAAAAGCAGGTTCAGGAAATGGTAAAGGTCCTCCTCAACCTGAAGGCGGTACCCAAGCCGGACGATACGGCGGATGCCATCGCGGTGGCCATATGTCATGCAAATTCCGCCCTGGGATCTTCCAGACTGATGGATTCAATAAACAGGGCGCTGGAAAAGGAAAAGAAGCGTGGAAATCAGGTTCGTCAGACCATCCTGAGAGATCGGGAAAATAAGAATACGGCTTCCACAAGAAAGAATATAACAGCGGATCAGGCGGAGAAAAGGTACAGCGACGATCCGTTTAAGATAATAAGGTAAAATATTTTATACTATGATTCATTACATTAAGGGAAAAATCACCGAAAAGCTTCAGGGAACAATTGTAATAGAATGCGGAGGCATCGGCTACGAGCTTAACGTTCCTCTGACTTCGGGTTTTTATATGGCAGATCCTTCGGAGACCGTTACCGCTTATACTTACATGGCGGTGAGGGAGGACGATATAAGCCTGTTCGGATTTGATGACAGGGAGAGTCTGAGGGTCTTCAGAATACTGACGACTGTGAGCGGTGTCGGGTCAAAGGCCGCACTGGCTATCCTGTCAGCTCTTTCTGTGCCTGAGATAAAGAGGGCTATTGTAATGGCAGAGCCCGAGGTTCTGGCAAAGGCGCAGGGTGTGGGCAAGAAAACAGCCCAGCGCATCGTGGTGGACCTGAAAGACAAGTTCGCCGATGAGGTGAGCGGAGATGCGGCTCAGAACGGAGAAGCAGTCAGAACTGCCGGCACCATGCAGAATGCCGAGGATACAGTGGAGGCACTCATGGCTCTCGGTTATTCCAAATCTGAGGCTTCAGCGGCAGTTAAGAAGGTTGGCACCGGGGATATGGATTCACCTGAGAAGGCACTCAAAGCAGCGCTGAAGCAGCTGGCCACGATCTAGGAGGTTTGAATGATGGACTCAGATCGTTACGATCATATAACAGGGGCCGGATATACAGATGAGGACGAGGATATAGAAGTAAGCCTTCGTCCGAAGAGGCTTCAGGATTATATAGGACAGAGCACCGTGAAAAAGAATCTCGGTGTATATATAGAGGCGGCAAAGCAGAGAGGCGAGCCGCTGGATCACGTTTTATTCTACGGCCCTCCGGGGCTGGGCAAGACAACTCTTGCAGGAATTATTGCCAATGAAATGGGCGTGGATCTCAGGATTACTTCAGGCCCGGCGATCGGAAGAGCTGGGGACCTGGCAGCGATCCTCACAAATCTCGGCGAGAATGATGTCCTGTTTATCGACGAGATCCACAGGCTGAACAGATCAGTGGAGGAGGTACTCTACTCGGCGATGGAGGATTATGCCATTGATATCGTCATCGGGAAGGGGCCTTCCGCCAGATCACTCAGGCTTGACATACCGAAGTTTACTCTCATCGGCGCGACAACCAGAGTCGGTTCGCTGTCGGCTCCGCTGAGGGACCGCTTCGGGGTGATATGTAAATTTGAACTGTACAATACAAAGGATCTTTCCACGATCATTTCCAGATCCTCCGGGATCCTGGGAGTCGATGCTGATGAGGATGCAGTCAGGGAGATGGCGATGCGCTCCAGGGGAACGCCGAGAGTTGCCAACCGGCTGCTGAAGCGTGTAAGGGATTTCTCACAGGTGGAAGGCTCAGGACGCATAGACACGGCCATCGCAGAGCGGACATTTGAAGCTCTGGGTGTGGACAAGCTGGGCCTTGAAGGTGGAGACAGGGATATCCTGAAGCTGATCATAGAAAGATTCCACGGAGGACCGGTTGGAATTGATACTATTGCTGCTGCAGTAGGAGAGGAACGCGTGACTATCGAGGACGTTTACGAACCGTATCTCATCCAGCTGGGACTTCTGAACAGAACCCCGAAGGGGCGAACGGTGACCGATCTCACTTACAAGCATCTCGGACTCGCTCCGGATGAAGACTGATTCAGGGAGAACAATCATGGGTTATAAAATTTGTGCAAAAAAAAGTATGATCAACCGGAGCATTGCGGCAATCACGGCCATACTGCTCCTCACTGTCAGTATCTTTGCCGGCGCTGTCACACATGTTTCAGCAGCCAGCAAAACGGCGGATTACATTAAGGTCGGACTGAGATTCGGCTCAGCTGAAAAAACCGCTTCCATTTCAACATCCGGAGGATTTGCCCTCTGCAATGTGAGCGGAGATACGATCACCACCAACACGTCGGTGGATCTGTCAGGTTACAATACTGTAGTTTTCACCCTGAACGGGAGCAGCGTGGTCCTCTGCGATTCCACAGGCAGTGCCATAACAGCGATAAAGGCGGAT
>JAIKWW010000101.1 GCA_024684465.1 Clostridia bacterium
TGTGCTTTTGGGACGGGCCGGACCGGGCGCTGAGTGGCTCTGAGCCGTGCCGGCCGTTGAACAGCCCTGCGGCCGCTGTGGTTGACAGTTGCACGGATATAATGTAATATATGAGAACTTGTAACAATTATCGTTTAGAACGGGAAAGGATGACCTGAATGAGCAAAGTAGTCGTGGGGATGTCAGGCGGCGTTGACAGCGCGGTGACAGCGTATCTTCTGAAGGCTTCCGGGTATGACGTGATCGGCGTCACACTCAGGACCTGGAGAAACAGTGCAGGCAAAGAAAGCCGGTGCTGCGAGATAGACGACGCCCAGAAGACTGCATGGATGCTGGACATTCCCTATTACGCAGTGAATTACGAAACTGAATTCAACAGGTATGTTACCGGGCCCTTTGTCGAGGAATATATAAGAGGAAACACACCGAATCCGTGCATCGGCTGCAACCGCCACGTGAAGTGGGAGGGACTTCTGGGAACTGCGGATTTCCACGGGGCTGAATACGTGGCAACAGGCCACTACGCTTCGGTGATCAGGCTGGACAACGGCAGATATACAGTAAAGGAAGCTGCCTTTGCGGGAAAGGACCAGACCTACATGCTCTACATGCTCACCCAGGAGCAGTTGTCAAGGACGCTGATGCCCCTGGGCGGTCTGGACAAGTCCGAGGTGCGCCGCATAGCAGCCAGCGCAGGACTTGAGGTGGCGAACAAGCCGGATTCCCAGGAGATCTGCTTCGTGCCGGACGGGGACTACAGCGACTTCATCCTGGAAGAAAGACACGGGGATGTGCCGGGGCCGGGAAACTTCGTATCGGTTGACGGAGAAGTGCTGGGACGCCACAGGGGCATAATCCACTACACTGTGGGACAGCGCAGAGGACTGGGTCTGGCGCTGGGATATCACGCTTATGTCAAGGAACTCCGGCCGGATACCAACGAGGTGGTGCTGGCGGGAAATGAGGAGCTGTTTACGGACAAAGTGCTGGTGAAGGATACGAACTTCATGGCCATCGAGGACCTGAAGCCGGGAGAACGGCGCCGGGTAAAGGCACGGATCCGCTACAACCACAAGGGCGGGGAAGCTGAGATCATGCGCACCGGAGAGAACGAGGTGACAATCAGTTTCGATGCCCCGGTGAGGGCGGCGGCGCCGGGTCAGGGCGCGGTCTTTTACGAGAACGGCTATATACTGGGTGGGGGAACCATCATGAGGAATCCGGAGCAGCAGGGCGCGAAACCGGGCGGCGTAAGTTGACCGGGGCCCGGCGCACTCATGCCGGTCCGGTCACAACTGACATCAGGCTATGATCAAGCGGAGCTTTGAGCTTCGCTTTTTTTATTATTGCTGACAATATAATATGAGTGTTAAAATTAATTGTATGACAACATTATTTGCAGGCTCGATAATCCTTGCGCAAGCGGCGTGGGCACACGGTTTTTACTGAGGCGGCGCGGGTCTCCTGCATTTCCGGGGCTGCGCAGGTTTGCCGCGTGGCGCCGGGTCAGACAGTTGTCAGCTTTCAGAAGCGAAGCTCCCATTATTACTATCGTGGGAAGCTCACAATAGACGACACATAATTTTGGAGGTAACGAAGTGAAGAATCTCAACGGATTTACAAAGGCGGCGGATCTAAAGGCTGAGTACGCGAAGAAGTGCGTGCCGGGGGCTGAGGCAGTCAAGGTGGTTAAGTCGGGTGACCGGGTACATATCGGTCAGTTCGGCGGCGTGTGCAGGGATCTCGAGGCGGCGCTGGCAGGCCGGGCAGGGGAACTGGAGGATGTGACTCTGTTCAGTACCAATTACAGTCTGCCGGAGCTCTACAAGACCATCGAAGCGGATCCTGAGGGCAAAGCCTTCAAGATCGTGTCCACTCACATGAGCCACGACGACCGCATCATCAACAAGATGGGCAGGGAGTGGTTTATGCCGATCCTCTTCCACCAGGGCAACAAGAGATGGGCCGAGCTGGGTGAAGTGAACGTGGCCTTCGTGCTGACGGGTCCGATGGACGAGCACGGCAACTTCAACTTCGGCATCACCAACGCAGAGGTGAACGGCGTCATCCGGAGCGCTGACATCGTGATCGTGGAGGCTAACAAGCAGATGCCTAACTGCTGCGGCATGGAGAACTACGTAAACCTCTCCGACGTGGATTTCGTAGTTGAAGCGGACTACCCGCTGCCGGAGCTGCCGGTGCGTGACGCCGGAGGCGCTGACGCCATTATTGCCGACCTGATCATGCCATATATCGAGAATGGAAGCTGCCTCCAGCTGGGAATCGGTGCCATGCCGAATCGCGTGGGCCAGCTCATCGCTGAGTCGGATCTGGGGGACTTCAGCGTTCACACCGAGATGCTGGTGGATTCCTTCGTGGACCTCTACAACGAGGGCAAGATCACGGGCCGCAAGAAGACAAATCCGGGGAAGATGATCTACACCTTCGCTCAGGGCACAAAGAAGCTGTACGACTTCCTGGACAACAATCCGGTGTGCATGAACGCGCCGTCGGATTACGTTAATAATATGAATGTTATAGGCAGTAATGACAAGATGGTCTCCATCAACAGCTGCTTGTCGATGGATATCTACGGCCAGATCGACTCGGAGTCCGTGGGACACCTGCACATCAGCGGCACCGGCGGCCAGCTGGACTTCGTAATGGGCGCGTACCTGAGCGAGGGCGGAAAGAGCTTTATCTGCACGCCGTCCCTGAAGACCAAGAAGGACGGGAGCACCGAGTCTCTGGTCAAGCCGTTCCTGCCTGAGGGGAGCATCGTAACCTGCCCGAGAGCAGCGGTTGACTACGTGGTAACCGAGTACGGCGTGGCTCATCTCCGCGGCATGTCCACCTGGGAGAGGGCCGAGGCCATCATCGGGCTGGCGCACCCGGACTACAGGGATCAGCTGATCAAAGACGCCGAGAAACAGGGTATCTGGAAGAATTCCAGCAAGCTGCTGTAACGGGGGTGCTGGAACATGAACAGAAAGAAAGCGTTTGTAAAGGCGGCTGACATCCCGTCGGAGTACGCCAGAAAGTGCATGCCTGCATCTGAGGTGGTAAAGGCTGTAAAGAATGGCCACAGGCTTCACATCGGCTGCGATGCCAGTGTATGTAAAGACTTTGAAGCGGCGCTGGCCGGCAGAGCCGCTGAACTGGAGAATGTCACCATTTTCAGTACGAATACTTTCCTGCCTGACAGCTACAAGACGGTGCAGGCGGATCCTTCGGGAAAGGCTTTCCGGATCCACTCCACTCACATGAGCAAGAAGGACAGGGTTGCTAATAAGGCGGGTCACGCGTGGTTCGTGCCGAATCTGTTCCATCAGGGACCGAAGAATTTCCGGGATCACGGGAATCTGAACATCGCGGTGATCATGACGGGGCCAATGGACCGGTTCGGGAATTTCAATGTCGGTGTGACGCCGACTGAGGATATCGGCATCATCGAGAACGCGGACATCGTGGTGGTCGAGGCGAACAAGCAGATGCCTAACTGCTTCGGTCTCGAGAACTACATCAATCTGGCTGACGTGGACTACATCATCGAATCGGACTACCCGCTGCCTGATCTGCCGATCGTGACTCCGAAGGAGAGTGACATAAAGATCGCGGAGCACATAATGCCGCTGATCGAGGACGGCAGCTGTCTCCAGTTGGGGATCGGAGGGACGCCGAACTACCTGGGTGAGATGATCGCCAAGTCGGATCTGGGGGATTTCAGCGTGCACACTGAGATGATGTGCGACTCCTTCGTGGATCTCTACGAGGCGGGGAAGATCACGGGCAAGAAGAATACCAACCCGGGAAAGATGGTGTACACGCTGGCACTGGGAACTCAGAAGCTGTACAGGTTCATCGACAACAATCCGGCTTGTCTGAGCGCTCCAGTGAGCTACGTTAATAATATGAATGTGATAGGAGCCAATGACAAGATGGTCTCCATAAACGGATGTCTGCAGGTGGATATCTACGGCCAGGTTAACTCTGAGTCTGCCGGGTTCACGCATATCAGCGGGACCGGCGGGCAGCTGGACTACGTGGAGGGCGCGTACCTGAGCAAGGGTGGAAAGAGTTTCCTGTGCACTTCTTCGACCAAGACTTTCAAGGATGGTACTGTGGAGTCGCAGATCCTGCCGGCGCTGCCGCCGGGGAGCATCGTAACCTGCCCGAGAGCCGCCGTGGACTACATCGTGACGGAGTACGGCGCGGTGCAGCTGAAGGGCAAGTCCACCTGGGAGAGAGCTGAGGCGCTGGTGAGCATCGCTCATCCTGACTTCAGGGACGACCTGATCAAGGCTGCGGAGAGGCAGGGTGTCTGGAAGAACTCGAGCAAACTGTTGTAAAGGCGAGAGACAAATTGCGAACTGAATATAGTAATCATAGAAAGGACTGGCGCGAAGCGCCGGTCGTTTCTTACCTTTCAAAGTGACATTCAAAGTGACATTTTTGTCACTATGAATTTTGAAAATATCAGCCCCCGCTCCTGATTAGTAAATGTTGACTCGTAATATACCATGATATATCATATTAATATACAAGGAGGTGCAGGCTATGGATGCTGTAAAGGTACATACAACAAAGCCGTTTATGTCGGGGCGGAGTCAGGCGGTCAGGATTCCTAAGGCGTTTCAGCTTGATGATACTGAGGTTGTGGTTAACAGGGTGGGGGATTCGATTGTGATCACTCCGAGGGCCTCATTACAAAAGATGTTTTTCGAGGGTATTTCAAAACTCTCCGACGATTTCCTCGCGGATGGGAGACCGGAGGAAGTGCCGAACGACAGGGTGGAATTCTGATTATGTATATGCTGGAAACTAATATTCTTATTTTTTGCATGAGACATCCGGACTCAAAATGCGCCGAGACGCTGGCGTCCCACATCGGGCTGGATGTCTGTATTTCTGTCGTGACCTACGCGGAACTGGAATACGGCATACTCAACAGCAAATATCCCGAGAGGAACCGGGAAGCTATTAATAATATCCTGGCAGGCATCCCTGTGGTGGATTTTGACATGAAGGCGGGGGTTCACTTTGGGCAGATCCTGGCAGAGCTCAGGCAGAAGAAAAAAGACAAGCAAAACCAGGAACGGGACAAGATGATCGCCGCCCACGCCAGGTCGAGAGGCTATACGCTAATAACCGACAACACCAGGGATTTTGTGGATATAGACGGCCTGAAAATCGACAACTGGAGAGAGCCCGGGGACCTGGTGGACTGACGCCGGGCCGGAGCAGACGCGACGAAGCAGCGGGCAGATCAGGACGGTAGTAATGATACCAGCTCCGATTTCATCAGTTCTTCCGAAGATTGCACACCGACAACAGCGGAAGCCTCCGGCCGCTTTTTGCTCGATCCAGAAAAACTGAATACAAGTAATCACAGAAACGACATGCGCCTGATCAGCAATTTCAAGGGCGAATGTCGTTTCGTTCCTTTTTTGATACGGTGGCTCCACCAACATTTTTTAAATATTTACTTGCCGGTATCAGTCAATGAGTCAGGGATCATACTTACTGATCAACTCTCCGAGGGAGACTTGGTTGAAGGGCTGAGATCTGGCAGGGAACACCACGCCGTTGAGGAAAGCGACGTGTGACCAGGTAATAGTAGCGCTCTCGTATGTCTTTCTGACTGTGCAACGCGGAGAGTTGGATAATTGACACTGGTACTCGACTTGCAAGTCAGGCGCCACGCGGTCCGGATCAACCAGGCTAAACCGCTGTGCCTTGTGCACAAGTCTTCCAACGGCGCTGAAGCGCCGGGAAGGCTAATGTAGAACCGCTAGGTCGCGACTGAGCGAGAGCGCGTTTCGGCAAAGCTCACCGTCGACGCCCATAGCTGATTGCGTGGTGCAAACCCGGTGGCCTGAAGCACATCCCGGCAAATCCTCACTTGCAGTGTTGCAAGCTCACACATAACATGCAAGATCTAACTGTGCCTGATTACAGCACAATACTTTACGGAAAAACTCTCAAACGGATCCGGCCGGCCTCGCGCCACCCGCCACTCTCAGGGATCTACATCTTGATTTCCCTCAGGCACAGTTATCT
>JAIKWW010000165.1 GCA_024684465.1 Clostridia bacterium
CTGGAATACAACGGCATGTGGGAAATGCAGCTGATCCAGAAGCAGTTCCCGAGAAACTGGGAGATCTACCAGATCGTAACCACCATCAATGCCGAGACCTATCAGGTTTACCTGAACAACATGGGACCTAAGATCATCGCCCACGTTGGCGCTTCCGAGCTGGTGGTATTCAACAGATGCACTCCGGAGCTGAACGAGATGATCCGCAAGACCAACGTAAAGGCCATGAATCCGAGAGCGTACATCTATCTCGAGGACAACGAGGGCAACGCCGAGGACTACAATGAAGGTCTGCCGCTGCCTTACGACCTTGAGGCTCCGGTTGTCAACATCAAGCCTGACGACTTCGGCACCTGGTACATCGACGCCCTGAACGAGCCGAAGAAGTACGACGGGCTGACAGTGAAGTTCAAGGCTGAGGCCCACAAGCGCAAGGAAGACCCGGACGACAGATTCCTCGCCGGCCGTTTCGCCATGGTCTGCTGCGCCGACGACGTGAGCTTCATCGGGTTCTTCGCAGTGTGGCCTGAAGCCGCCGAGAAGATCCGGGGCGAAAACGTCTTCGCCGAGATGACTGCGAAGATCAAAGTCGAGTACGATCCCGAATTCCACGGCGACGCTCCGGTCCTGTACATCCAGGACTTCCAGGAGATGGTCCCACCGGAAGACAAGCTGCTCTACTTCAGGTAGTGCTGTTGCCGGGACCGGCCCAGCGACTATTCATATTATTAATAAAAACAGAACCGGTACCAAGCGTCCCGCTGCGGGATGCCTGATACCGGTTCTTAGCTGTGAAGTACAGGAACTCTTCCGGAAAGACGTTATTCCGGATTATTCACTATATCTGAATAACTGACCAGAGAGACATTGGCCATCTCTCCGGCTCTTTTGACGCATCTTTCTGTGAAACCGGTCTTCGAAAACAGATAATAATGGACTTTTGAGTACCGGAATAACGTGCCCCGGGCAATAAGCTGCTCCAACACATCAAGATCCACATCTTCGTTTCTCCATTTGCATTCAGCTATAATGGCCGTTTCTCCATCCTGCTCTCCCATGATATCTATTTCAGCCTGGCACTTGTTTACAGGATCATTTCCCCACCAGCGACCAAGGGATACAAATTCCACCGGAGATTTTCCGGAAAGAAGCAGCCTCCACAGGTACTGTGTACAGATTTCCTCAAAGACTTTTCCCATGTGGTCGCTGAGCTGTTCCCTGATTCTTTTATATACCAGATCCACGGCGCCCATTGCTATTGCTGAACTGTTGTCAAATACAAAGCGGTACCAAAATGCAAACATGTTGTCTGCAACAGAGTAGACAGCTTTTTTTGAATTCTTTTCGCCATAAGGCGTTTCTTTTTTTATTATCCCGAGACTCAGCAGATTCTTTATGTACCTGGAGCAAACATTAGTTGCTTCTCCAACCTTATTTGATATTTCAGACAGACGGGAGCATCCCTTTGAAATCGCTGTTACGATTGCAGTGTAGATTGCCGGTTCCCGAACTTCCTGTTTTAACAGATTGATCGGCTCTTCGTACAGAAAAGACATCGGATTTAAAAAAATGTTCTTTATGTTGTCTTCGATACTCAGCTCATCGTTTATCTGCAGTAAATATTGAGGCGTCCCGCCTACGATCCCATATGCCAGAGCTTTATCCTCGTCGGATAGCCCCGGAAAATACTTGCAGCTCTCTAAAAAATCGAACGGAAGGATCTTCATCTGTGCAGTTCTTCTTCCGTAAAGTGGGGCTTTATACGCCAGAACCTCATCTTCCATATATGACATGGATGATCCACACAATATCAGCATCAGCTTTGATGAATCTTTGTATCGGTCAATGAGCAATTGCAAAGTGGAAGCCAGACTCTTCGAAGCCCTTGCCACGTATGGATATTCATCTATCGCAAGCACTATGCGGTCATCTTCTGATAGTTTAAATACATATTCGAGTGCCGTCTGATACGACGAAAACAACGTATCTGCCTGGATGCCATTGCTGTATTCGAAAATGCTCCTGCTTAAATTTTCGAGATTCAGCCTTTCATTGCTCTCGACCCCGGTAAAGTATATTGTCTTTTTACCTTTCACAAAGTTATTAATGAGCGCGGTTTTTCCTACACGACGGCGGCCATATATAACAACAAACTCAAATCTATCTGAATCGTATAGCCGGTTCAGTTCCGCCAATTCTTTCTCTCTGCCAACAAACATATCATTGTCTCCTTTTTTAGAGAATATCACCGCAAACAAATTTAGTCAACCATACTTGACTAAACTATGGTTGACTAAATCGTGATTGTCAAAGTATTAATAAAAACAGAACCGGTATCGAGCGTCCAGCTGCGGGATGCCTGATACAGATTCTTACTTTAAATCAGCGGTGAAATGCGTTTTTTGCCTGTTCACCGCTGAATAAAACGCGTTCCAATTATTGCTATCTGAAAAAAACAAATAAAACTGCCGAAAAAAGTATAAACAGAATTGCAGCAGTTTCTCCCACCTGCCTGGTTTGAGGAAATTCATCATTTCTACTGGAAAATCGACCTCATATAATTGAATTATGCACCATTGCTGTAGAATCTTTTAAAGGATCTAAATGATGACCAAGTTTAACATGATTCAATCTTTCTAAAGAGCTTTTAATAATTGCACAAAGCTTCATACGCTGTAATGTCAGGCATTCTATCCACACGATGACAAACATTTGCAAAATAAAGAATAACTGGCTTTCCATCAATGATATTAAAGAACCATTTTCTATTAGCACCCTGTTCTCTCTCAGTTTCAATTGTTCCTAATCCAAGAGTATACGTGACAGGTTCCTTCACACTATAAAAGTACTCATCCGAGGAGTAAATGGAGTTAGAGCCATCTTGATATGACATTGTCCCATCAGCAAAGACTATGTCATACTGCGTCACCGCTTTTTCCCCAAGTACGTAATCCACCCTTACTCCTGTGGACCATGCCCCTTGTATTCCAGCATCAACTTCATCCAATGATAAGTATTTCCCAGAATCAATAGTTATTCCTTCTCCCGTTAAAGCGTATGGAATCTTCATCTCACTTTTATCTTTTTTTTCCAGAGTTATACTCCCATCATCTATTGAATAATCACATTCATAGCCTCCACCATTATGAACTCCGTTGCCATCAATATAAACACTCGATACAGTTGCTTTGTCATTGTCAAAAGCCATGGAATTCAAAGTTGTATCATCTCCACCATTATAAAAAAAAGTATTTCCTATCAAATTCGACTTAACCTCATCTGTATATCGAGATTCTGCAGCTAGAGCAGATGACTTTAAAACTTCTACCATATTGCCTGAACCTCCACAGCCGCTAAAAGAGCCAACTAATGCTATAACTGTCAACCAAACTAGAATCCTTTTCACTTGTCTATTCCTTTCTTACCACATGCTTAAAATACAATATATCTGTGTTCATCAACTATCTCAAAAGAGTGCGCAAATTTTGGCAAAAACGCATGATTAGAATTACCTAGTCAGTTTTCACCGTTTCAAATAATCAGATAGCCGTGACCCCTTCCTTCTTTTTATGAACCCATCCTGGATTTAAAGGAGCAATCTCATATCCCTTATTCCTGCCCATATCTCTAATCGCCGATGCTCTTTCTAAGCGCGTTCGCCCTTACACACTACACTCAAACCGAGTGGCACATGCAGTCGACAACAATCTTTCTTTGTAATAATACTATGCATGTTATCGTTCAAGTATTATGTTACCAAAATACCAGCACTATCATACTCTGCTTCGTCAACTCTCAGCTGACGAAGATTGCCTTATTTGGTCTGAACCTGAGTGGAGGTTGGCGTCCGGTTCCAACGCAGGTTTACCTTTTCTCAAACTCAAGATATTGGACAATTCGCTTGCAATAGATCCTAAGATGGTCACATAAAAACCGATTCCCTTAATTTGCGATACCGTAAGATATTCTGTCAATTCGCTCCAATATTTCTCTAGGAGATATTGTTCCGTATCATAGTATGATTCCAGGCCATTCTTTTCAAACAGAATCATTAGAAGGAGTACAAATATTGGAATTAATACAGGTACCACTGACGGAATTCTTACACTCTTTATATTGTTCAAAACAATAATTGCCATTCCGATTATCCCATAATTACATATTTTAATAAACTACATTTCCCCCTACGACTTCCTTTATTGTGATTCTCCCGGCTCATCCTCTTCGTGACGAGTATATGTAATCCGGCACATTTCCTGATAATCTTTCTTATCAGTCACACTCCCACCAACGGAGATAGTCGTTTCATAGTTACCCAATGTGTAGACTAATGTTCCGTTATCAAATTGCACTTTCGCCTGAATACAATCATCCGAACCTTCACAATCAGTTACACTCTTCTCCGCAGTGTCAACATAGCTGTTCTTTTCAAAGAAGTAGTAGTACTGATCATTGACACACGCATTGAATGGATACGATGGTGCTTCCTGGAATGCATTATGATTAATATCGGTAAAGATCCACTGGAATCTTCCATTCTCATACTTAAAGTCAGAAATAAAGCTATCTTTCCCTTCAGATTCAAAGACCCCGCAATAATCTTTATAATACTCCACAATATTTTTTACTTTTTCTCTTTCTTTTTTATTTGTAATTTTATCCAGATCTTTTTCAGTAACATTCTGTATTGATGACGAAAGCTTCTTTAAAACCGAATTGTTTTCGTCTTTTTTCTTTTTTACGTTTGAACATATCTCATTGAGTTCTTCTTCCGATATGCGTTCATATTCATAATTATTATCCTTTATAGACTTAATTGAATCGTTTGATTCAATCTCCGCCGTAAAATGCCTTGTGCCAATCTCTAATTCTATTTTATCTTTGCTTACATTTGTAATTTTCCACGATCGTTCAAACGGCAAATAGCTCCATTCGCCAGTTACTTGGTTAAATTGAGAATAATAATAGACTGAATCCGAATCAACAAAAGACCATCTGGATTCGGGAATATTATCCGAGTCAAATACGCACCATTCATTTTCCATTAATTGATTTCGTACCCATTGTTCCTTTTGTTCCTTGTGATATTGAATAAGTGAGTATGCAGAAAAAATAATCAAACACAAGACAATGATAATTCCTGCTGTTATAGCCATGCTTTTTATCGTTTTTCTTAATTCTGCTTTTCTCTCAACGGCTTCTTGTTCTTTCTTTCGCTCTGCCTCTTTTCTTAATTCTTCTTCTACTTGCTCTTCCCTTTCCCTTATTTCTTTTTCAACCCGTTCATGTTCAAGACGAATTCGAAGTGCTTTCGATAGGTAATCATCACTTGATAACGACTTGATTTCTTCAAGTGTCTTTCCACAATTCCGGCAAGGCGACGATTCTAAATTAATACTTCCGCAGGAGCACAAGAACAGTCCTTCATAGGTCTCTGGCGCATATTGTGCATCATAACCTACTTCAAGAAAAAACTGCGAACGTAAATCCACATCCGAAATCAAATCTGAAATGGGTCTTCGTTTATGTTGATCAACAGAATTCCACTTTCCTCCTGGTGAATCCCATGTCAATTCGTGCTCAAACACAACCTGATCTACACACGGAATAATACTCCGGGTATAATCATCAGGCATATATATCGGGGTCTGAGAACCAAAATTATCCTCCTTGTCTATATCTAAATCAAGGTATGAATAATCGTTTATTCCTTCCAGTTCCTTTCCTGTGATATCAAATGCACGTATAGAAACCTTGCATGCAATTATCTTCTTATCACTCAGATTACGGATTTTTAACTGAGAAATAATTCTACCGGTCACAGTATCCTTCAATAACGCTCCTGCTTCAATAATCACAGGACAATCCTTAAGATAGAAATTTGAAGGAACTCTATATAATTGCTGATAACGCCCTGACATAACACTCACCTCATGTCGAAACTAACCCAAGCAATACTCACATATTTAAAAACGCAAACTTATAATTCTGGCAGTTTTTCCGGCTCAGCTTCATTATCCGACTTTGATTCAGTCAGTAAATACAGACGTTTTCTGCTATCATCGAGGATAAAGATTATTTCAGCAATCCCCAAAATCAATGCCCCTGAAGCAAAGCCGGAGTATAGAAGTACTATAAAGAAAGCTCCTATGATGGAAATCATCCCAACTGCACCTATAGTGCCTGCAACAATCACAAACCACCCAAGGTAATAAAGCGCCGTTGCAATCGAATTGTCTCTTGATGCTTTGTAATCTGTTCTCATACTGTTTACTCTCCTTTTGTCAATTCACTGAACCTGTCGAATCCTCGCGTTCTTCTCTAGCCAATCCTTCTGCTACTTCATTTTTTTATAGGTTACTTCCAAACCCCTATCGGGATGATATGCCCGCATTTAGGACAAAAGATTTGCCCTTTTTCAAGCAGATTTCCACAGTTAGAACATATGAGCTTCGTTCCAGATTCATTCTCTGATGTTGTTGGCACGTCAAAGTTGTCCATTAAAATCTCCTTGTTATAATCAGCTTTAAAACATAATTAAAGCTTTCCACTTAGCAATAAATATGATAATGATTCAATAATTAGCGGCACAAGTAGATTATATTCTTTTTAGACTGCATAGTAAAGCCTATTTCAGTTCTATTTTCGTGCTTCCATTCAATGTAGAATGGGCAGAGAGGTCTGAATATGAATGTAAACAAACGAATCGAAATGTTGATGGAAGAACGCAAATGGACAATATACCGACTTGCAAAAGAGACTGGTCTCTCGCAGTCCACTCTTGCGCATATATTTCGCAACGATTCTGTGCCAACCATTGCTACTCTTGAGATCATCTGCAAATCTTTTGGCATATCCCTCAGTCAATTTTTTGCCGAAGACTATCCGACACGTACTGAAGAGAAGAATGTTTCATATAACGCAGTCACCGGATCTGTCTCATTTCCTGAGGCTGCCACGGATTCCCGGTACCTCTCGAAAGAGCAAGTCAAGCTCATTTCCGGATGGTCACTTTTGTCAAATCAGCAAAAGGAACTCGTTGGAGTAATGATCGAAACGATGCTCAGCCAGAACGGATATCGCTGATTTATTAAGAAAAACAACACCCCT
This sequence comes from Clostridia bacterium, assembly GCA_024684465.1. Classification (GTDB taxonomy): domain Bacteria; phylum Bacillota; class Clostridia; order Peptostreptococcales; family Anaerovoracaceae; genus JAIKWW01. The sequence continues at coordinate 7,111 of JAIKWW010000165.1, forward strand.
GCCACCGGGACTGTTTTGACCCGGTGGCAGGGGTTGTCTGCTGTTATACAGATCATCTACTTAGTGATAATCACCGATTTTTTGAGTAATCACATTTCTTAATATCTACTTATGAAACCCAAAATCTGAGGAGCTAACGCCTATGCTGTACTGAAGGCTTAATTTGTCCAGTGCTTTCATGGCAGCTTCCGTCTGGGTTATTGTAAAATCCAGATAATTGGAACGGTCTCCACTCTTGTAGGTTAATACTGGTATGTTTGTATCTATCATTTCATAAGCGTCAAGTTCGCTGTAACGTGACTTATCAATCTGGCCTGACCACTGCCACACATCATTATCCGGGAATCTAATGCCGCTATCGAAGTTTACTTGCTTATAATAAGGCTCGTCGATAGGTATAAATATAAAATTACTCGATTCGTTATCAAAACGCTGTTCTACATATAACGTTACGTCATCTGTTACAGGATCATAATACAATATTCCTATCGTTAAGGGTAAATCATCAACGATATCACCATATTTGTAACCCAGTTTGGAGTCAAATTCGGCATTACTCTTCATATTGTTCTTGAGCTTCGTTAGCGGACTAACATATGTAGGGCTTTCTATTATAACTACATGATTATCACTGTCCCAATCCACCTTTGCTCCCATTGCCTCCATTACAAAACGTATTGGCAGGTACGTTCTCCCATCGATAATACGGGCGCAGGTGTCCATCACTTTCGCCCCTGAAACAGTATAAACGTACGGCTGACCAATAATTATACTGGCCGTGAGCCCCTGATAGAGTATCTTCACCTCTTGTTTTGACTGATCCCAATATACGTCGCACCCGTATGCTTCCGCTGTTCCACGAAGCGGAACAAAAGTACGATTTTCGTCAGAAATGAATGGTTGTCCGTATCCTCCCGAAAAATCAACGTAATTGCCATTTACCACGACACTTACGTCATTTGATGCTGCGTATGATGTGCACATCCATCCAAGAGCCAAAACTGACATAATTACTAAAAAATAAACTCTCTTCCTCATAATCAAACTCTCCTCACGATATTAATAGTATTACAATGCAACAATTAGCACCACAAGAAAATTATATTCTTTTTAGGCGGTATAGTAAAGTCTATTATTCACTCTACCTCTTTTTTAAAATTACAAAACCCCTGTCACCGGCAGGCTTTGAGCCGGTCGGCAACAGGGGTCGTCTACTTTCTTTTTTTCTCGCGTCCGGAGGACACGGGGCGGTACCGAGCGTCCAGCTACGGGATGCTCTATGCCAGTTTTTCATCAATTGCTATTAATCTCATAAGTACTTTAAACGAAGGATTTTCAACGCATCTTCTTTCGAGATCTGCAATCCAAGCTGTTCTGTTTCTACAGGTTCAGATTCAACTTCAGTCAAAAAAGTCTCTATGCTTTCGCGGACAAATCCGTCCGTCTCTATGATTTTCTCCGGATCAACTATCTGAAGAAGCCTGAACACATCGTTCTTGTGCTTCTTATAGTCGCGGTCATTAACGTGCTCCCCGTTTATCTTCCTTCTCTTAAGATCAACCCAGGCATACATCTTGAAAGGTATAATATGATCAGCGTCCAAAACGCTTATATCACCGACGACTATTCGACCCTTTATCATAAATTCATAAAAATCGTCATTTAAAAGAATTGCGGATAAACTTGAGATATCGTCATCTATATGGATCGGTATAATTCCTTCTTCAACCTCAAGACTGTATCCCGGCTTTCTCGAAAACAGCTCTATCATCACTGGATATCCGGCAATCGGCTCTGTGAATCTGTAAAAATGCATTTTATCACTGTTTCTCCAGCCGCACTTGTATTGTCCTTCCCTTATAAATTCCCAAAAGGCTCTTGCAAACGCTTCCTTTTTATCCTCCAGAATCAGAATCATATCAATATCTTTAGTCCGCCTGAAATCAATGTCCGCTTCAGCCATAATAATGTCGCAGGCCGTTCCGCCTATTACTGTGTAACAGTCTTCAAACCCTCTGAACTTTTCTTTAAAAGAATCAATTCCGTCTACCAATTATACCCCTCCAAAAAACTCTGTAATTCACCTTCAACACGCTCATCTGTATTGTCCGACAGACTCATGACAAGTGATACCGGATCCACTTCTCCATCCTTTGCAAACAGCCCCGGATCATACTTCCAAAGCTCTATACTGCTCGTTTTTTTATCATCCTGCCATCTTGAATCTATCTCTTCGATCATGTTCGCATTTTCACTGCCCTTAAATACAGCATATACATCCTCGTTAGGGGCTGCGAGCATGCTATGTCTGCTCAGCATGGTCTCTCCGGCAACGAAGAATCCTTTATCTGTTGCGACCTCTGCATGCACGGTCTTCTGTACAGGACTTATAAGATAGGCTTTAGCTGCCTCAAACATTTCGAGACCTTTATAGAGAGGAATCATCCTTATCTCTTTCCCCGAATGTTCTTCTCTGATAAGATTCATCTGCTTAAGCTGTTCAGAAGCTCTTGTAATAGAAGTCCTCGTCAATCCCAGATCCTCTGCCGCCTGCTTTTTTATAAAAAAACCGTTTTCACTGTTATACAACAGATAAAGAAACAGACACTGAGTAGCAGGCATCATTTTGTCGGTAGCTACAGACAGCTTCTTCTTATAATTATTGCTCAACATCACTCCAAGGAAAGGCAAGTATAACTGATCAGGCAAAGACACAAAAGCGACCCCTTTGGATATCAGCGAATCTCTTTGTATTCTTGTAAGACCATCAAAACAGAATGCTACGTCAAGACCGGTCTTCTCCATATACAGAGTAAGCTGTTTCTTGAGCGCCACCGCACCGAATTTCTCTTTATCAGATGTTGTGACCAGCATAAAAGAAGCGTTCCCCATAACAGCATTATAGAAAGTCCTTCCCGAAGTCATGTACAAAGGCATACCTTTAAGTTTGATTCGTTCTAAATGACAGCTTATCCCAAAAGCCTTCTTTAAGGTATCTTCCAGCATAGTATCACCTCGATAACATTTTTTCTATATAATAACATTAATCATGTTATTATGCAATATTTATGTTATCATCAATAACAACAGAACCGGTATCGAGCGTCCCGCAGCGGGCTGCTCGATACCGGCTTTTTACATTGTTGGATCAACTCAAATTTTCCAAATATTAGAATATTTCTGATTTATTCAGCGGTGAAACGTGTTTTTTCTTGTTCACCGCTGGATAAGACTGATCGTATACAAAATCGATACGTGTCATCCGAAAAAAGTATAAACAGAATTGCCGAAAAGCAACAAATGAAACCCCTGTCGACAGGTTTAACCTGCTGACAGGGGATGTTTACTTTCTCATGTAGATCGCGTCCGGAGTCAAGGTGATTCCAACCAGGTATCTACGTGACTAAAGCTATCGCATATCCCGAAACAAACACAAAACGCTATCACTATTAATAATAATAAATCCGGTATCAAGTCGCCCGCTTAGGGCAGTCCGGATACCTGATTATGTTTTACATGCTAAAATATGTATGCCAATCATTTCATCGCATATTCATATAAAACATCGCCGACTTTAATTTGAACAGTCAAATGGTTTTCGGATGTTTTTACTTCTTCCGGGCATTCTATAATGCCATGCACTGTACCGGTTGACAGTGGCTCAGCCACTACCCAGCTAGATGAATCCAAGAGATTCGTCCCGGTATCCAATGCGGTAAACCCTTTATAGCTATACCCATCATCATACAATGCACCTACTGAAAACAAATCTCTCAACATAATATCTCGTTTCATCAGATTCTTTACATCAAACCTGATGTCTACAAAAACCTTTCCATTATCAGCCGGATAAGAATAGTACAAACCACTCGTATCGGATGGAGTTACTTCATATGAAAAAACAACATCAGAAACTGTCGCCTCATAGTCAACCGTCTTTATAACATCTCCAACAGAAAAACTCTTTACCTGTTCCTCTGAGTTATCACCGGAATCATTAGATTTGACATCATTATCTATATCCTTTACCACCATACTCTTTAACCCACTGTTTGAAGATGATTCAGAATTCGAAATTCTTTCAGTATCTGCCGAGACATCCTTAATTATCATTGAAGAATTCGAACTGGTTCCACATGCTGATAAAACGAATAATAGCAATGAACATACTATTAATAACTTAAATCTCTTCATTATCTTTCTCTCATTTGATTTCCATCGTTTTAGTTTTACTTAACAATTTCAAACCAATTGGTTGCATCATTAGAATTTGTTCCATCGCTTTTATACGTTTTAGTAATATAAGACAAATCGTCCTTAAACCCAAGCTTAAACGTCGCTGTTTCAAACTGTTCCGCAAGCTTCTCAGGAATATTTATAAACAAATCGTATCTTTGTTCAGTATAAGGATCCAATTCAAAAGAATTACTTCTCTCAAAATATAAATCTACATCATTATCGTCAACAACATAATTACCATTAACTATAACCTCTTTTGCAAAGGACTGATCAGAAATCACTGTCATCCCTGTATTTTCAATAGTCCCCTGTACCATAAGTAGCTTATATCCTTTCTCCACAGGTAATGACCTAGTAGTATACTCATTTGTATTAAATTCATAATCGTCGTAAAGCTCCATGGATTCAACGACCATTTTAAACGAATCAGTTTCAATACTCTGACCAATACTTACTTTTGTGATTGATTCATCTGACAGATCCTTTTTTTCGTCCTGTACAGAAGCTTTTGTCCCTTTTCCTTCATCATTCGCAGATGAAGGAGAATCTGCACTTCCACAGGCACAGAAAGAAATAGTCAATAACATCACCATAAACAACACAAGAGTCTTTTTCATTATTACACCTCCAATACTTTTGTTCATCTCAAACTTACCATCTAACTCAAACTACTTGTAAAACCCAAAATCTGCTGAACTGATGCCGAGTTTGTTCTGACGGCAGAATTTGTCCAATGCTTAGATGGTGATTTCCATATTGTCACCCGTGAGCTATATGCGATCATCACGACTTAAACCGTTAGGATTGCTTCCGTCATCACAATAAAAATAAGAAAAATCGAAACTCACTTCTTCATAATAAAACTCTCCTCATGGTATCAGATTGGTTACAGTTCAACAAAATACCCCACAAATGAATTATAACCTTTTTAGACCATATCGTAAAGTCTGTTTTCGTCCTATTTTCAATCTTCCATTCAATGTGAAATGTGGCAAAGAGGTTAGAATATGAATGTAACAGAACGAATCGAAATGCTTATGAAGGAACGAGGATGGTCGATATACCGACTCGCAAAAGAAACTGGTTTGTCGCAGTCTACTCTTGCGCACATATTCCGGAAGGATTCCGTACCAACCGTTGCTACACTTGAGGTCATCTGCAGATCTTTCGGTCTGTCACTCAGTCAGTTCTTTGCTGAAGATGGTCCCTTGCGAACTGCAGATAAGAGTACTCTGCAGGATTCAGTCACCAGTTCTGTCTCATCCTCGGAAAAGGCCATCGATTCGCGATATCTCTCAAAAGAGCAGGCAAGGCTCATTTCCGGATGGTCGCTTTTGTCAAGTGATCAGAGGGAGCTCGTTCAGGTGATGATCGACACTATGCTCAGCCAGAACGGACATCGCTGATTAATTATTGATTAATTCAGAACACAAAACCCCTGCCGACAGGCTCACGTTTGATGACCTGGTCACAGGGGTTGTTTTTGTTTATGGATCAGAAATCATTGTGCAACTATTTTCAGTTGCAACCGCTTTCAATTCTTGTTATACTGATATTGATAGGAGGTGCATTGCTTTGAATAATATCATGCAATACAAAGGATATGTAGGCAGCGTAGAATTCTCCGAGAACGATGGTGTTCTCTATGGTAAAGTACAGGGCATCCGGTCTCTTATTTCCTACGAAGGAACTACCGTTCAGGAACTGCTCGATGACTTCCACGGTGCTATAGATGACTACCTTGCCATGTGCGAAGCAGAAGGAACAGAACCTGAAACTGCCTATAAAGGAAGCCTCAATCTCCGTTTCAAACAGCCTGAGACCCACAGGCGTGCCGCCATTTATGCTCTGACACATGAGCAGTCGCTAAACAGCTTCATCGATGAATGTGTAGTTAAACAACTGGATATATTGGAAGCATAACGTAACAGGTGACTCACTACAGCCGACAAACGCCGATTCAGAGAGAAAGAGGAGTCACGGTCACAACATCCATTGCATTTTCAGAACGACAAAACCCCTGTCGACAGGTTGAACCTGCTGACAGGGGATGTTTACTTTCTCATGTAGATCGCGCCCGGAGGGCACGGGGCATTATTGGTATTATTACTACCGGCGATCCGTAGTTAGTCTCTGCCGCAGCAAGCCTTGTACTTCTTGCCGCTTCCGCACGGGCACTTGTCGTTTCTTCCTACCTTGACGTGCTTCATCGGGTTGACGTTTGCAGGAAGCTTGATATTTCTCGTCTGCATCTTGTCGATGATGAGCATCTCAGGCTTGTAACCCTTGCAGAACCAGGTGTGGAGGCCATAGTACCAGTTTGTGTACAGGGAAATGAGACTGTTGAAGTCGTCGCTGTCGTCAAACTTGATGCCGTGATCCACGGAGATCTCCAGGAGCACTGCAGGAGCGCTGTCTCTCATGGCTGCCATGAAGAATGCCATCATCACTTCGTCAGCCTTTTCCTCGCTGCCGGTCTTGCGGATGAGATAATTTCTGAAGAACTTGTATGTAATGCCGTCGTCAAGGATAACGCCCTCGTCGTACTCGTCGATCTCTTCCTTGTTGACAACGTAATATGTGTCGCCCTGCTGGAGGGAGCCGAGGATCACGTTGTATGCTTCCGGATCAGGGAGCAGATCGGAAACCACGTACTTGTTGTCGATGTAGATGTGGTCTTCTGCGCCGACCTTTTCCAGTGCGTCCATAATTTCATTAGGAGAAAGCGCCTTTCCGTAGTTCATATCCAGAACCTGCTTGAGCTGGGTTACCGGATATACGCCGTAAATGTTGGAAAGTGAGCGCGCATAGCGAATGATCTCAGTCTCCTGGACGGTTCTGTCTGTGTCAGCTTCCTTTTTCTGAACCTCGGAGCGATGTGTGTTGCGTTCCTCCGGAGTAATCTCAAGTGCCTCGGAAATAGCTTCCTTTGAAGAGGTATGGGAATGAGCTGCGCCGCTGGCGATGTCCCTGATGTCAGCCGGAACGATGACCTTTGCTGCATCTCCGTCCTCTGCGAAGAAAACCAGACCTCTGCGATAGAGAGTCATGATCTTTTCATCGGAATCGTCCTGAATTCTCGCTCCACCTACGGCAATCTCTCCGAAGGAATCGGCATAGGCTCTGCCTTCTCCTGCCAGGAATGCCTTTGCGCCTTCCATTACTGCGGCTTCTGCCTTCTCTGCCAGATCTGCCTTCTTTGCTGATGCTGCGGCTTTTACTCCGTACTCGTCACAGATTTCCTTGCTGCGTCCCTTGAGGCTCTTGTCCAGACAAGCTGCAAGGCCGTCCGTCTCAACTATCTTTACGCATAATTTCTTAAGCGAATCATTCATTCGTATATAATCCTCCTGATAGAAATAATTTATTGTTGGGATAAAAACCCTTTGATTGACATTTTAACAGATTCCGGACTACAAATCATTCGGATCCTGTTTGGAAATAATTTCAACTTCCTTCAGCGCTTCCTCGGCCTTTGCCTTTGCGATAGCCGCTTTTTCTTCAGCCTTCTGGAGTTTCTTTCTCAATTTTTCACGCTGACGCTCTTCACGCCTCTGTGCCCAGGTACTTTTGGTGCGTTCAGCCGGTTCGGCGGCCTCTTCAACGATCGTTTCGGGAACAGGATCGTTTACCTCATCCTTCCGGGCAGCTCTGAGATCGTCTGCATTCATCGGTTTCTGACGGACGTCTTTAGTATCCAGAACATCCAGTTTGCCGTTGGCGACGCGCCCTCCGTAAACCTGTTGTGAGGACTTCGCTTCCGGGGTTCCCTTTGCTGCTCCCAGCATGGCCATGGCTACTGCCGCTCTCCTGCTGCGATTGTCCGTGGTTCCGCTGCCGGTTTCCTGTTTGCCGGTATCCGGAGCTGCGCCGCTGGATGCCGGTCTGTCGGCTTCCTGTGGTCTGATGGTCGGGGCCTTCGGTCTGGATGGCGGATCCAGTGGAGGCGCATCCACCGCCCTTACTTTTGACATGTCCGGCGCTGCAACTTTTCCTAACCCCGGTGGTTTATTCGTTTCAAGTCCGACTTTCGGTGCCTTCACGCCACCGACCTGCGGGGCTTTCACTCCGCCGACTTGCGGGGCTTTCACGCCACCAACCTGTGGGGCTTTCACTCCGCCAACCTGCGGGGCCTTGGTTCCGCCGGCCTGCGCCGCCCCGGTGCTCCCGGTCTGCGGCGCCTTTACGCCGCTGGACTTCTGCCCCGGCGCCTTTACACCGCTGGTCTGCTGCCCGGATGCCTGCTGTCCCGGCTGGGCTTTCGCACCCGAAGCCTTGCCCGGCTCTATAGGCTTCTCCTTCAGCTGTACTGCAGCAGCCGCCCGGGTCTGATCCTGCGCCGCCCCGGCGTTCCCGGTCTGCGGCGCCCTTACGCCGCTGGTCTGCTGCCCCGGCGCCTTTACACCGCCAGTCTGCTGCCCGGACACCTGCTGTCCCGTCTGGGCTTTCGTACCCGGGTCTTTACCGGGCTGTATCGGTGTTCCCTGTCCCGCAGCCTGGGTTGCGGCATTGACCTGTACCTGCTGTATAGGTGCTGCCTTGCCACTCGCACCTGACGCCGTCCGGCCTGCATCACCGGAAGCCGCTTTAACTTCCGCCCCGGCCGGCACCGTCCCGGCGCCAGTCGTTCCCTGCGCTGTCCCGGCCGCCATGACGGGAGCACTTCCTGCAGCAGCTCCGGTTCCGGGAGCATCTGCTGTGACACCTGCTTCCTGAGCTCTTTCCGCTTTAATCTGCGCCCAGGACTTTGGCTGATCCTGGTTGGCAGACGCCGCCAGAGCGGCACGCTGGAAAGGTGTGCTCCCTGTATTTCTCGTATCCGGGAGCTGGGCGAACTCCTCAGCGAACTCCACAGCCTCTTCCAGATCCTCCAGTGCCAGTTCCTCATCCGATAAATATATGCTGGCCAGAGCTTCATCCATGGTCCTCATGGTAGTCGGAACGTCCGATCCGTATTTTACCACGGCCTTGCTCTGGCGCACCTGAAACTTGTTTATTTCCTTCGCCAGTCTTGCCTGCATCTTGCGCATCTTGGCAGGATCGACAACCTCTCCACGTTCAGCGCCGATAAGCACCTTTATGCCGTCAACAAGTCTGTCCAGTGACGAAGAATTCGTCTGCTGCTGATATGCTCCCATCGGGATACTCTGGCTGGAAACCACGTTGTAAGCGCTCGGCTTTGATGCAGTATTTGCAGAGCCGGTGGCAAACATTCCCACCAGAGGCAGTTTGAAGTTGAGTTTCGATCTGTCCCGGGAGCCTCTGAGGGGAGCACGAGCACCGGCGTCAGTCGATCCGGGGCCGGCGTCGGTTGACCCACCCGGCGTCAGTCCGCCAAGTCCGGCGAGGCCGACGTCAGTCGATCCACCCGGCGTCAGTCCGCCAAGTCCGGCGAGGCCTGCGGCAGTCGATTCCGACCCGGCGCCAGTCAACCCAAGTCCATCAAGTCCCGGCTCAGTTGACCCTGTGCCGGTCGACCCGCCCGGCGCGAGTCCATCAAGTCCCCCCACGTCAGTCGTTCCGGGTACTCCCAGTCCGTCTGCACCGGTCGACCCGCTGCCGGAGGCTCCTCCCATTCCTGCTGCTTCCCTGAGAATGGCCAGACCCACATCCTCTGAATATTCCAGAGCATCCTTGAAGTTTTCATCATCATCCGCAACGGAACGCCACATCTTTTCCAGCAGCTTTTCCGGTTCCACTGCCAGCGAAAACTCCCTTAACTTGAAATCATACGTGTACTGCATGTATCTGTCAAGTTTTGGAATCTGCCTGGACAGTTCCACGGTGAGAATGGCTGCCTCTTCCTCCAGAGCCTCCAGTGCTTCGCTGAGAGAAGGCGCGGAGCCTGACAGCACAGGACTCTCCGGCTCATCCGTATTTTTCCTGCGGATAACTCTCAGCAGTTCATCCGGATAGTAGAGAGAGACCGACTTGTAGTCTGCGGTCATGCTCTTCATCATCTCGGACAGAGCCTTTGCTCTGCGCTGTCCCTCAAAAAGAAAAGGCGCTATGAAGAGAACGTGGAACCTTACGCCCAATTCTCTGCAGACATCCTGGACCACAGGCAGCGCTGCCGCTTCCTGAGCTTCGCATCCACAGACCATGAGCAGGTCCCCCGCTCCCTCAAAATTCTTCATAAACACTTCCCGCAGCTTTTCCATCCGGCTTCTTTCCTGCTCCAGCGGAGTGGAAGTCCCCGGATCCGGACTTATGCGGGAATAGTTTATCATCGGTATTTTATTTTTAAACTTGCTGAGAGTGTATTGATCTCTGGCTGCCAACAGAACTCTCTTAAGCAGCCGCTTCTTACACTTGAGCCTCAGCACATGAGCTATGTCGATATATCCCGTACTGACGAGAAAGATCTTCAAAGAGATCACCTGCCTTGCTTAATCCTTTAACCCCGTAATCACTTTCATATAATTTACTTTATCCGTAGCCCCCTCAGTGGAGAAGAGCATGATCTTCGAGTCCTTATTGAGCCCGATGGAATCCCTCATCTCCGCCAGCTTCGGATCGGTCATCAGCTTCACCAGAAGTCCCGTGGTGGACGCACCGCTCTCTCCGGAGATCACCTTTGGATCGTCTCCGTACGGATTTGCCAGGACTCTCATCCCCTCAACCGCGCACTCATCCGGTACTGTGACGAAATGATCCGCATAGTCTGCCAGGATGTCCCATGCCAGGAGACTCGGTTCTCCGCAGCAGAGTCCCGCCATCATAGTCTGCATAGTGCCCTCTGTTCTGTGAAGCTTTCCGTCGCCGACGCTTGCCGTCCGGAACAGACAATCCGCTTCGTTCGGTTCAAGGATCACACAGATCGGCCTGAGATCATCACCGTAGAGATCCGCGAAAAATCCGGCTATGCTGGCTGCGAAAGAACCGACTCCCGCCTGAAGGAAAACGTGCGTGATGTCTTCCCCGTTCATCTGCTGAATAGCTTCGTAGATCATGGAAGTGTAGCCCTGCATGATCCACCTCGGAATGTCCTCATAGCCGTACCATGCCGTATCCTGAACCAGGATCCAGCCATTTTCCTCAGCCTGATTTCTGCAATAGCGCACGCAGTCGTCATAATCCATATCAAGAATCCGGGCATCCGCCCCCAGCTGCTTTATATTCTTAAGCCTTTCCTCAGCCGTGCCCCGCGGCATGTAAACCACACACTTCTGATTCATCTTATTTGCCATCCAGGCAACACCCCTGCCGTGATTTCCATCAGTGGCAGTGGCGAATGTCACATCTCCCAGATCGTGTTTCAGGTCGTCACTTACGAGCAGGTCGTAGGTCAAGTAGTCCATGCCCAGACCGATCCTCTGAGAAATCACCTTTGCGATGGCATAGCTGCTCCCAAGTATTTTGAATGCGTTGAGCCCGAAACATGTACTTTCATCCTTCAGATAGATCTTGTTCACATGAAGGACCTTCGCCAGCATATCCAGCTGACGCAGCGGCGTCGGCTTGTACTCCGGAAATCCCTTGTGGAAACGGTTCGCATGCTCCGCCACGTTCAAGCCGAACTCATGCACAGGAAAAAGTGTCCCGTCTATCTGTCTCTTCCTCTTGATATGTTTATATTCACCCATGTCAGTTCCTCCTGGAGCTGTAAATACTTCATACACTTATTATCTTATCACTATTTTCTTTTCAATAATATATAAAAAAATGCCGCAATCTGTAAAACCGCGACATTTTTTATGATTAGGCAGATATAAGTATTTTAGTGTCTTTCAGCATAAATTACACAGCTGTATTTTCCTGAAGTATATGCTTTAAGGATGAAGCCGAACTGGTGTGGGATCTGACGATCTTTGTCTTTTCTCCGGCCTCATTGAGTGCAAACTGCACCATTTTGTGCGAAACAGTGTGAGTAAACAGGATCATCATATCCGGACTGCCGATCCGCTCCTTCATTCCGCTCTTGAATTTGCAGAATACCTTCGCATCGCAGCCGTGCTGCTTGCAGAGATCCTTGTACTTCCGTTCCATACATTCGTTGCCTCCGATAATCACAACGCTCATAACATATTCCCCCAATTCCGTTTCTGCCCCGGTTAAAATACCTCGGGCTGTATCTGTTTAGTTAGACTTCTCTAACTACTTTACTTTTAAAAACTGCCCCCTCCGGCAGTTGTGAGTCAGCGATCAAAAGAATAAACCATTAATCATTTCACAGCCGGCAATTTACAATTCTTCGGCTGTCTCAGATCAGCGGTTCAGTTTTAATCATCTAACTAAAGTTAGTATAATATTCACAGCGGCTCGTGTCAATAATTTCACTAAAAAAAATGACCCCCGCACCTCTTCGGGTCGGAAATTCACAGTCCGTCCCCGGTTTTCTCCTGCAAGAGTCACTTTGATCATTCATTATATTAATACAGCCATCCGGCAAAGATTGGGGGGGCTTCCGCAAACCTGCATGCCCATCCCGGATTTACGAAGCCAAAACCGCCGGTCTTTCAAAACTCCCGGCCTTCTGAAACTCCGAGCCGGCTGTCTTCCGGGTTTATCAGTGTCTCAGGTGCCTTCACCCCCGGTTACCGGAGTCTCCGAACTCGTCCATCCGGTTTTATGCCGACTTGATGTGATTTCCCACAATCTCCGATACGTCTGAAATCGCCGTGAAGGAACTCCCCGGCACTGACTTGACGATGCGCTTCAACTCAAAAATCTCAGCTCTGGTTACCACACAATAGACGATATTCATATCTTCCTTGCTTATGTATCCTTCTCCGCGAATAAAGGTTACGGTCCTTCCCAGTTCCTTGAAGATCCTTTCCGCCAGCTCATGGCCGTTACCGGATATGATCATCACAGACTTGGTGTCGTCCATACCCACTTCCACGATATCTATTACCTTGGAAGTTATGAAATACATGACCAGTGAGTACATGCCCTTGTCCAGACCGAAGATGAAGCCCGCAACCGAGTAGATTACCATGTTGAACGCCAGTATTATCTGACCCACTGACATAATAAATCTTTTACTCAGGAACAGCGCGACAATCTCAGTTCCGTCCAGACATCCGCCGGCTCTTAGCACCAGTCCCACGCCGCATCCCAGGAACACGCCGCCGAAGCAGACTGCCAGAAACACGTCGTCCGTCAAAGTGTAATGATACGATTCGAACACCGTGGTCATGGCGGAGAACAGAACCATTGAATAAGCTGCTTTTACAAGGAATCTCAATCCCATTATCCTGATTCCGAAAATGAGAAACGGAATGTTTATAACAACTACCAGTATACCCAGGTTAATCCCGGACAATCTGGAAATGATCATACTGACACCCACTATGCCGCCATCGAATATATTGTTTGGGGATAATACATTCGCCAGAGCAAATGCCGCGACCACAGCTCCCATGGTCAACATTAAAAACGAGATCAGATTATCCTTGTTAAAGACCTTATCCATATTTCACCTCAAGAGATTTATATCTGCAATATTCAACATCCTCACATTATATTGTAACACAATTTTTCTTCCTCCCGGAGACATTTGCCCGGATTCCCGCCGATTCCTGTCCGCCAGAGCCCGCCCATGGCGTGCAAAAAGAAAACGGCACTGCCGCTTTCACGACTGTGCCGTTTTCTCTATTATCTCTCTCCCTGATCAGGAGAGATGAGGTCGCTGATTGTTTTCCTTAGAAAAGCTAATTAGAAAGTTCTTCTAGGATCCTTAGTTACATAGTCAGGATACCATTCGTACCACTCTCTGTCGTGAGCCTTGTCGAGACCCGGATAAGTAGCGGCAACCAGAGTAGCCAGGTTAGTCTTTCTGTTTCTAACTGTATGAGCGTCACCAGCCTGCTCGAGTTCAGTGATGAGAGCCTCAACCTTTTCAGCATCAGCATCCAGATAGAGCATGATGTCTCCCGGAGTCATGTGGAGACCAGGGTTGATGAGGTAGTTCTCAGCAAGCAGTTCGAGTAAGTTCTCTGCAGTTGCAGGCTTCTTGGACTCAACTGGCTTGTAAGTAGGAATAGGAACTCTGAGTTCTGGATCCAGATATCTTCTTGGCATAGTAGTGTCTTCCTTCATCTTCTTCTGTGCCATTCTGAATACAGTCAGCTTGCAGGCTTCAACTGTACCACCTGCGATGTGGTCAGCCTTACCGAGTTCGAACCAGTTCTGAACTGGGTAGAATCTGTTGATACCGTCGCCGCCGAGTACCTGAGTAGCGTCGTCGCCGGACTGGAGTGCCAGCTGAGCTGCGATACCCTTAACTGCAGATGCGTCGATAGTGATATCCATATCGAGATCCCACTTGTAAGCTGTTACGAATACGGAGTCTCTCAGGAGCTTAGCTCTCATTACGATATCAGCGATCTTATCCTGGTTAGCTGGAACGTCGATTGTCGGCTTTCCGAACTGAACTCTTCTGGAAGGATAGTCGATCATGTACTGCATGATACCTCTGTGGAGACCGCACATAGTAGCGGAAATGTTAGTTCTTTCGAAGTTCATACCACCCATGAGGATAGCCCAGCCTTCGCCTTCAGCGCCGAGTCTGTCTTCTACAGGAACCTTAACGTCCTTCAGATAGAGGGAACCGTTCTGTACGTTTTCGAATCCGAGGATCTCGTTAACCTTCTCAGAGTGGAAGCCTTCGAGGTCACTGTGGATGATGAATGCGGACAGATGCTTATGCTTCTTGATGTCAGCAGGATCGAAAGAAGTCTGAGCATAGATGAAGTATCTCTTTGCAACACCTGCACCTACGATGAATCTCTTTCTTCCGTTCAGGATGTAGTACTTACCATCGTCAGATAATCTAGCCTGGAGGGAGATACCTGCAGCATCAGTACCTGCAGTAACCTCAGTGATAGCTACAGCGCCGATTTCGCCGCCTGCGATAGGTGGGAGCATTCTCTTCTTCTGCTCTTCAGTACCGTGCTCATAAACCTGTCTGAGACCGCCGTTGAAGTTACCAACTACGATACGGCCGATACCAGGGAATCTCTTCCAGCACTCTTCTGCTACGATGCAAGAACCAGTTGCGCCGAGGCCGAGTCCGCCGTATTCCTTAGGAATAGCAGCACCTGTCATGCCAGTAGCACCGATCTTCTCATAGAGTTCAAACGGGAACTCACGAGTCCATCTGCTCTTTGCTTCTTCTTCAACGAGAGTGTCGAGGAACTCAGCTGTCTTTTTCTGGAATTCTACCTGCTCTGGTGTCCACCAAGGATATGCGCCAAAAAATGCCATAATGAATTACTCCTTTCGTCAACTTCACTGTTGAACAAACATACTATAACCAGCTGTCCGGGAAAAACCCCGAACATTGATATCAGTGGTCATAACAAATAATAACTGAACTGATATTTGCTACGTACTAAATATATCACCAAATAATTAGCAAGTCAATAAAGTTTGAGGCGGATAGGTCATACCTCTGCTCGTTTCACACACTCCGGAATCTCGAGAATTTCAACGTTGAAGCCTGACGATTCGTTATTTTGTTGTCAAACTAATAAAAAGTTTATACAAAGGTATAACTTACATTTTTAACAACTCTGTCATACCTTCATTATATGACGGATGCGGATGAATAACCTTCCGCAGATCCCGGCGGGTGAGCCCGTTATCCACAGCCTCCACAAACTGGGCGATCATGTCCACCGCATTGGCGCACATTAGCTGAGCACCCAGTATACGTCCCGTTTCCTTTTCAAATACGTACTTCATAAAGCCGCGGTCCTGCCCGGATAGAAAACTCTTTCCGTTGGCCAGCATGGTATACTTGCCGGTTCCCGCATCGATTCCGGCCGCCTTTGCCTCATCCGGTGTCATACCACAGAAGGCTATCTCTGGTTCAGAGTACACGCAGACCGGCACGGTACTCAGATCAACCGGAGGCTCGTCCCCCGCAAGGAACGCCGCCAGGTTTTCAGCCTGAGCGGATGCCACATGGGCAAGCTGAATGCCTCCCGTGATATCGCCGATGGCATAGATGTGATCCTGCCCGGTGAGGAAGTGTTCATCCACCTTTATAAAGCCCTTCTCGTCAGTCTCGATCCCGGCTTCGAATCCCGGATCCACTATATCAGAAAGGGGTCTCGGCTTTCTGCCAACAGCCACCAGAACGGCGTCCGCTGCGATTTCTCCATCTCTGCTCCCATCCTTTAAAGACTCAGTGTAAAGGCATCTCACTCTGTCTCCGTCCTTCTGAAATTCGCTAACCCTGGAGGATGAGAGTATGTCGACACCGCGTTTTTTGAAGATCATTTTCAGGCTCTGGGAGAATTCTTTATCCAATGCTCCCAGGATCCGGTCAGCACCCTCGATGATCGTAACATGGGAACCCAGTCCGTTGAACACCGTTGCAAATTCAACCCCGATCACGCCGCCTCCCAGGATCACAAGTTCCTCCGGGATCTTATCAAAACGGATGAACTCATCGCTGGTCATCACCTGCGGCAGCTCAGTGCCGGGAATCGGCGGCATCACAGGCACAAGGCCTGTGGCTATAAGTATATTCTCCGCGTTTATTTCAATATCACCATCCGCCCCGGTCACCACCGCTGAGCCCGGACCGGTGATCTTTGCGCTGCCCCGGAACACAGTTACTCTGCTTTTCTTCATGAGGCCTGCCACGTCTCCCGCCAGCTTCGCGGATACTTCCGCCCTGCGGGCCTGCAGCGCCTGCATGTCACATTTCAGCGACGATGCTCCGATGATCCCGGGCACACCGGACCTCATCTTCCTCAGATGCTCCGATGTGTGCATCAGAGTCTTTGTGGGTATGCACCCCCGGTTAAGGCAGGTGCCGCCCAGTTCCGTATCCTCGGCAAGGCCGACGGAGAGTCCCCGTTTTGCCGCCTCTGCAGCTGCGGTGTACCCTCCGGGTCCCCCTCCTATAACAAACAGATCAAAGGAATTCTTAGCTTCTGACATATCATTTTTCCTTTCGTTCCGGAAGCACCCTTTCAAGCAGTTCAAAAAAGCCTGCGGCTTCGCGGCTGTCCCCCGGGACGCCGGTTTGCAATGCCGCCTCCGCTGCTGCCAGGGAGCATTTTACTCCGGTTATCGCCTCCTGCGCCTTCACTGTCACCTCCGGATCCATGCCGTCTGAATAAATGCGGCAGTCCTTTATTATCCCTTCTTCAACTTCCAGAACTACCCGCAGGCTTCCCCAGTCATATCTGGCTTCCGCCGTCAGGTCCGAGCGGATCTTTGTTCCGAAATTCCATCTGTCGGAAGAGAAAAAGTCCGCTCCCCTTTCAAGAGCGGACTCCAGTTCTGTCTTACTGAAGCGGGGATCCGACGGTCTAGCGGCAGGCAGGCTTCTGTTATCCAGGCTGAGGAGCTCAGCTTTTCTGCCGTAAACGTTCTCCAGAGAGAGGTAAAGTTCACGGATCAGCTTTTCCGTGGTGAGTCCCGGCACAAATTCTGTCAGGTTCACCACCCTGCCGGATACTGAGCGCACCCCCCTGCTCCTGAGTTTTTCGGGATCCACAGTGAGATACTCACTCATGCGTCCCGTATCGGAATCGATCAGCAGGGTTCCGTGATGATAATGAAAGTCTCCGGATCTGTAAAAGGCATTTCCCGAAAACTTACGGTTTTCCGCCACCAGATCATTCCTTCCGGAGAAATCCGCCCGGACTCCCAGTTTACGTACCGCGCCCAGTATCACCTCCAGCTGGCGTCTCACGTCATAGTCAGCGTGACGCACAGCAAAGGTGAAGTTCAGATTTCCCTCATCGTGATACACGGCGCCTCCTCCCGAGAGTCTTCGCACCACCCGGCCTCCGGACCGCTGAAAATCCGCAGCCCTGCACTCAGCCAGGATATCCTGATTTCGCCCGAAGACGATGGTATCCCTGTTCTTCCAGAGATAGAGCGCCATCTCCCCCGGTTCCGTGTGCAGTGTGAGATACTCCTCAAATGCCAGATTCCTGAAAGGATCCCTGCATTCCGAAGTAATGAACAATAATTTTCCGATCATCCCGATGTTCCCGCAATCATTTTTCCCCGAAGCTGTACCTGAGAACTGGTTTCCTGGCAGCAGCCACTTCGTCCGGTCTTCCGATCGGCCTGTCATGTGGTGCTCCGTGGAGATATTCCGGATCCGTTTCAGCCTTTTTCGCCAGCTCCAGCAGTACCTCACAGGCATGATCCAGAACTTCTCTCGGTTCCGTCTCCGTAGGTTCTATCATCAGAGCCTCGTCCACGATGAGCGGGAAGTACATCGTAGGCGGATGAATGCCGTGATCGATCATTCCCTTTGCCACATCCAGGGCGCTCACCCCTGTCTCTTTCTTAAGCTTTGACAGGGTCATGACAAACTCGTGCATGCAGGTGTGGTCGTAGGCCATGTCATATGCTGCGCTGAGTTTCTTCTTCATGTAATTTGCGTTCAGTACCGCGTTCTTTCCTATCTCAGGCACGCCTTCCCTGCCCAGCATCAGCAGATATGTGAGGGATTTGACTGCGACCAGGAAATTGCCGTAGAACGCCTTCATATGTTTTGGCAGATATTCCTTCAGAAATTCCTTGCATCCCACAGGACCGGCACCCGGGCCGCCACCGCCGTGGGGAGCCGCAAAGCTCTTGTGAAGGTTCAGGTGGACCACATCAAAGCCCATGTCGCCCGGACGGGCAACGCCTGCTATGGCATTGAGATTTGCTCCGTCGTAGTAGCAGAGTCCTCCGGCCTGATGCACGATTCCTGTTATCTCTGCGATGTTCGGATCAAAGAGTCCGACTGTGTTTGGATTTGTCAGCATGAGGCCCGCAGTATCCTCTCCCACTGCGGCCCGGAGCGCATCAAGATCCACGCAGCCATTTTCATCGGAGTCGATACTGACAACCTGGAATCCGGCCATTGCTGCACTTGCCGGATTCGTTCCGTGGGCGGAGTCCGGCACTATTATCTTTGTCCTTCCCGGGTCGTTCTTTGCATGATGGTAAGCCTTTATGGTCAGCAGCCCGGTGAACTCTCCGTGGGCTCCTGCCGCAGGCTGAAGTGTGATGGCATCCATGCCGGTTATTTCACAGAGATATCTCTCCAGTGTATCTGTCACTTCTCTGCATCCCTGAACCGTATCCTCCGGCTGGAGTGGATGAATTCCCGTAAAGCCCTTCAGGGCAGCCGCATCCTCGTCCACCTTCGGATTATATTTCATAGTGCAGGAGCCCAGTGGATAGAATCCGTCATTTACTCCGAAGCACTGCTTTTCCAGTTCCGTATAATGTCTGCTGAGTTCCGTTTCGGAAACCTGTGGAAGTCTCGGCGCCGCTGCCCTCTTCGGGCTCTGAATCTCATATGCAGGCACGTCATTTTCCGGAAGCAGAGACAACCCTCTGCCCTCCGCACCTCTCTCAAAGATCAGCTTCATCTGGACGCACCTCCTTCCAGTACTTCTTTAACAATGCCTATGGCTTTATCCAGCTCTGCTCTGGTGTTCTTTTCCGTTGCGCACCACAGTATACGGCCGCTTCCCAGTGGCAGACCACCCAGGATATCCTGTTCCTCCAGCGCCTTCAGCACTGTATCCACCTGCTTTTGTCCCCCCGGGCATGTCATGACAAACTCGTGGAAAAACTCCCCGCCGAAGGTAGGCATCATGCCTGCTTCGTCAAGACCGTCTCTCAGATAGTGGGCTTTTGAAACGCACTGCTCTGCCACTTTTCTGAAGCCGTCCGCCCCGACCGCAGACAGATAAGCCGCTGCAGTCATGGCACAGAGAGCCTGGTTCGAACAGATGTTGGAGCTGGCCTTTTCCCTGCGGATGTGCTGTTCTCTTGCCTGAAGCGTCAGTACATAGGCCTTTCTGCCATCGTGATCTGTCGTCTCACCGATGATCCGTCCCGGCAGCTGGCGCATCATCTTCTGCGTCGCAGTCATAAATCCCAGGTACGGACCGCCATACGCCAGCGGCATGCCCAGGGACTGGCCTTCGCCCACTGCCACGTCTGCACCGCACTCCCCCGGAGTCTTCAGAATGGCCAGGGAAACCGGATTACAGCTCATGATATATTTAGCCTTCGCCTCATGCACCATTTCACCCAGGCTCTCCGCATCCTCGATGAGTCCGTAGTAATTTGGCTGTTGCACCAGGAATGAAGCCACATCATCCGTGAGCATCTCCCTGAGCTTATCCTTGTCCGTCTGGCCGAATTTTTCCGGCACCACACGGATCTCGCATCCGCTTCCAAAGCAGTATTCCTTCATTACTTCTATGATCTTCGGATCGGTTGTTGCCGACACCAGCGCCACCGTGCGCTTTCTGTCCCTGCACATAGTCAGAGCCTCTGCCGCCGCAGTTGCTCCGTCATAGACCGACGCATCCGAAACATCCATCCCGGTCAGCTCGCACATCATAGTCTGGTACTCGAAGATGGACTGGAGAATACCCTGGCTGATCTCCGCCTGATACGGAGTGTACGCTGTGACGAAGGTCTCCTTCCCCGTGATACTCTTTACGATCGACGGTATGTAATGATCATATGCACCGGCACCTCTCAATATGGTGCGGAACACCTTGTTTTTTCCCGCCATTTCTTCCATCTTCCCGGCAGCTTCCATTTCCGACATTCCTCCCGGGATGTCCAGCGGAGTCTTCAATCTCATGTCCTCCGGAATATCGGCAAACAGTTCATCAAAGCTTTCGAAGCCGGCAGCTTTGAGCATTTCCTCCTGCTCAGCTTTCGTATTTGGTATAAATGATCCCATATCCTGCTCCTGTTCCGCCTGCGGCGCGGCTTATTCCTCTTCCTTCGCTATTTCCTGATACTGAGCGGCGGTCAGGAATTCCTCCGTGTCCGTTATGTCCGTCACCCTGATCATCCAGGAACCGTACGGGTCTTCGTTGATCTTCTCGGGAGCATCCTGAAGTTCCGTGTTAACTTCAACGACCTTCGCAGTTACAGGTGAGAAAACATCGGAAACCGCCTTTACCGACTCCACGTCTGCAAAAGCTTCCCCTGCAGTAACCTCGTCACCTTCCTCAGGCAGATTGATGAAGACGATATCTCCCAGTGCATCCTGCGCAAAATCCGTGATGCCGATCAGAGCCTCTCCGTCTCCGGTCATCTTTACCCACTCGTGTGATGCTGTATACTTTAATTCTTCAGGAAATGTCATAGCTGTTTCTCCTTTCGCTTTTGAATAAACACTTTTAAATCGATTCACTGTTTGATAAAAGATCAGGTCACTCGTACTTACCTGTCTTTTTTCATCTGTCTGTAAATAATATTAATATGGGTTGCCCGGTTTGCATTCGGGGTCCGCAGCCCCGCAGACGTCAAGCTTTGGAAGGTTTCCTGTAAAACGGAGTCTTCACGATCTCCGCCTCCACCAGCCTGCCTCTGATATCCACCTGAATCCTGCTTCCGATTTCCCCGTGCTCCCGGTCCACCAGGCCCATTGCCAGGGATTCGCCGAAGAACGGGCAGAATGTACCGGAGCTGGTGGTGCCTATCTTCACATCTCCGTCGTAGATATCGCAGTGCTCCCGGATGATCCCGCGGCCCAGAGCCCTGATCCCGATCCTTTTGATCTTCGGTTCGCCCTTTGCTTCAAGCGCTTCCTTGCCGACGAACTCAGGTTTGTCCATCTTGATGAACATTCCCAGGCCTGTCTCTCTCGGAGAGATGTCGTCATTCATCTCGTGACCGTAAAGCGGCATGGACGCCTCAAGCCTCAGAGTGTCTCTGGCTCCCAGACCGCATGGCAGAATGCCGAACTCCTCTCCGGCTTCCATCAGCAGATTCCAGAGTTTCTCCGCATTTTCCGGAGCCGAATAGATCTCATAACCGTCCTCGCCGGTGTATCCTGTCTGGGAAATGATGCATTTCATGCCCCTGATATCCCCGTCGAAAATACAGGTGTAATACTTCTCCGGAATATCCGATTCATCCGCGACCTTCAGCAGGATATCCCGCGCCTTAGGTCCCTGGAGCGCCAGCTGGATATAATCATCCGAGACATCAGTGAATTCCACATCTCCGATCTGATGATCCAGGAACCACTGATAGTCCTTGCTGCGATTTGCGGCATTTACAACGATGAAATACTCCTCGTCGCTGACTTTGTAGACGATCACGTCATCCACCACGCCGCCGTTTTCGTTGCAGACCGGTGAATAGCGGGCCTGTCCGTTCACCATTCCGTTGTAGTCATTGGTGAGAATGTGATTCAGATTCTTCAGTGCGTCCGGGCCCTTGCACAGAACTTCTCCCATGTGTGACACATCGAAGAGCCCGCATGCAGTGCGGACTGCCATGTGTTCCTTTTTTATGCCGGCCCCGTACTGTACCGGCATGAGAAATCCCCCAAACTCAACGATCTTGCCCCCTGTGCTTACATGGATGTCATAGAGCGGTGTTTTTAGTTCCATAGTCTCCACCTCACAAAAATCAAAAAGCGCACAGGAAAACTGCTTTCCTGCGCGCTCTGTCATCAACCTGAAAGATTTGCCTCGTCGGTGCCCCATGACAGGGGTCTCTCCAGAGTATCGTCCGAAACCGGTCCTTCTGCCTGAGAGTTTGTTGCTGTTACCCCTTCGGCGCCGCAGTGCGGTCTCTCCCGTTTTCATCATCCGAACAATATAAATTAACTTGCTGCATCCAATTATACGTTTTATATATTTTGCCGTCAATAGTAATCTGACGATATTTTTTCTTACACTGCCAGAAAAACGCCGCAGTATTCAAAATAATCTACGGCAATTTCTTGTTTAGCAGAAAAAATTTCACCAAACATGGCGATTCAGATTCCAACTCAGCTCTGTATCGATACCCGACTGCCTCCGCTCCTGTCTTTAGTGACCTGAATCTGGATGTCTATGCGGTTCTTCAGTTCCTCCACATGGGAAATAATGCCGATAAGCTTATTACCGGAAGCGAGTCCGTTCAGGGCAGCCAGCGCCTGCTTCAGGGACTCCTCATCCAGTGAGCCGAAGCCCTCATCCACGTACATGGTATCCAGCCGGATGCCTCCCGCTGCAGACTGGACTTCATCTGCAAGACCCAGTGCCAGGGACAGGGATGCCTTGAAGGATTCCCCTCCCGACAGAGTTTTCACGCTGCGGACAGTCCCGTTGTAATGATCTATGACATCCAGCTCCAGTCCGCTCTGACTTCTGATATTGTCAGCGGACTTCCGTCTGGTCAGTTCGTACTGGCCGCCCGACATTATCATCAATCGCGTATTGGCCCTTGCTATGATCTTGTCAAAGTATGACATCTGAATGAAGGTCTCCAGAGTGATCTTCTCCTTCCCGGAAACAGTTCCGGAAGCGGTATCCGACAGTGTAGCGAGTATTTCCTCCCGGTGTCTCAGCCTGTCAGCCTCGTCGGACCCCTCCTCTGTGATCTTCATTATGTCCCGGTTCCTGCTGCGGAAGGAAGAGATCGCAGTAATCTCATTCCGGAGTTCATCCTTCTCGCCGCCGAGTTTCATCAGCTCTTCTCTGAGTTCCCGGACCCGGGTTTCTATCTTTGATGCCAGTCCGGACGGATCCTGCCCCTCAGCCCCGGTTTCCCTGAGATTGCTGAGCAGCGTACTGACGCGGGCCTCCTGCGCGCCTGCAGCCCTGCCGGCCTCCTCATAGGCCCGCCGGCCCTGCTCCAGCGCGCCCTGTATCGATTCAACCTGCGCGCCTGTCTTCCTGATCACACCGTCAGCCTCGTCCCTGCTGCCAAATTCCAGCCCGCTGCCGGTCTCTTCAACGTTCTGCGCAAGTCTGCCGGCCTCGCCCTGCTTCCCGGCTATGGCCTCCTTGCCCCTGGCCGCCCGTTCCCGGAACGTGGCCTCGGCTTTCTCCAGCTCCGGAATCTTGTCCTTGAGCTCCCGGGCCCGGGCCGCCCTGGACTCCTCCAGTTCAACCTCTTTTTCAAGCCTTTCTGCGCCGGCCTCTGCGTCCGCCAGCTCACTTTCCGCCAACCGGCGGACATCACCTGCACTGCACGGTCCAACCAGCTTCGCGGCGCCATCCAGCAGACTGTTCTCAATTTCTCCGGCAGTTGCCCGGGCGCCTTTGAGCTCGGCATTCCTGTTGTCTACATCCCGGCGCAGTTTTTCTGCCCGGGTGTGTGCTTCCTTCAGCTGTTCCTCGGTGGGAGCATCCCGGGAGATATCTGCCGGAGCAGGATGCTCCGTGGCGCCGCAGACCGGACACGGAATTCCGTCCCGGAGATTCCTTGCCAGTATCCCCGCCTGCTCCCTGAGAAATGCCTCGTTCATTGCCACATATTCTTTTGCCGCTGCCGTGTACGCATTTATAGCTTTTTCGCTGCGTTCCTTTGCCTGTTCCACCGCGGAGTTCTGTTCCCAGAGCCTTTCCTCCTGTTTCAGCAGATCCTTCAGAGCAGTCTGCCTTTCTCCGGTCTTTTCCAGTTCCGCTTTCAGCTCAGCCAGCTTCTCTCCCGCAGCGGCCAGTTCGGCCTGCTCTTTCTTCATATCTGACAGCTGTCCGGCGGCTGTTTCCGCATTATTTTGCAGCTGAGCCTGAACTCTTTCGAACTTGCCAAGTTCCTCCCGACACGCCTTCAGTTCCTTTTTCTTCGTTTCAAGCTCATCGTACTTTGGAAGCAGCGCCCGAAGCTCAGCAGCCCGGTCCGTCAGGCGCTTTATTTCAGATTCGCCGCGCTTCAGTTCTTCATAGGCATTTCCTGTCTTTTTCAGTTCCTCACGGGCAGTCTCCAGCCGTTTCATTTCCTCCAGAGCGCTGCGGGCCAGCTTCAGTGAATTCTCAGATGCGCCCAGTTCTCCGTTCAGATCCGCCTCGCGCTTTTCAATATCTCTGAGCCTTTCATTCATTTTATTCTCTGCCAGTGTCTGTTCCCGGTCCAGCTCAGCGAGCAGCTGCAGCACTTCAGCTCCCCGCAGCCTGCCGGAGGCAGCTTCTCCGCACATCTCCCGCAGAGGACTGTCTGCGCCGACTCCGATTCCCCTCCAGGCATTTTCCAGATCCGACATCACCTTTTCCCTTTGGTTTTTCACAGATCTGGACTCCTCCTTCAGCCT
>JAIKWW010000135.1 GCA_024684465.1 Clostridia bacterium
AGATGGAATGTCCATGTGAAGGAGATGCCTCTCTGGAATCCCATGAAGAGCGGTGGATCGCCCAGCGGAGTGAGACAGCCGCCGATATTTGCCACCAGGAATATGAAGAACACTATGATGTGTGTCTTTTTCTGTCTCCATGCATTTGCTCTGATGATAGGACGGATCATCAGCATTGCAGCGCCTGTAGTTCCGATCCAGCTTGCCAGAGCAGTTCCGATGAACAGCAGAAGTACGTTCATCTTTGTAGTTCCGGCGATGGAACCTCTGATAACGATACCGCCTGCGGCAACGAACAGTCCGAAGAGCAGTACCAGGAACGGGATATAGTCGCCGATAACAGACTCGGAAAGTCTGAAGAGAGCTTCGCCAGGACCGTATGCAAAAGCAAACGGAATGATGAATAAGAATGACCATGCAAGAGCAACCCAAAGCTGGTTCTTCTCCCACCACTCACCTGCTACCAGAGGCAGGATCGCGATGGAAAGCAGCATACCAACAAATGGGATGATGCTCCAGATCGGGAGTAATTCGTTCACTGCCTCGTGCGCAGCCTCATCCGCAAATACAGCAGGCGCACTCAGTAAAAGCATGCTCACCGCTGTAAGGATGAGTTTAAAAACCTTTTTCATGATTGATAACACCTTCCATAAAACTTATGAATAACAACTGATTAATAATTACGAACAATGTCCGCTCGGCGGCATCTCTGTCTTTGCGAAAGTCTCTGACCGCAGAGCAGGACATGATATTCCGGACCCTGACGGACTGCAACCCGTCTGAATCCGTATTCCAACAGCCGTGCAGCACACTTTGACCGAAGTGTGTTCGCCCGTCTGATGAGAATCATTTTTCAGGCCGTCCGTCTGAACAGCCCCTTCAAAGATCACCGCCTGATCAGTCGATGACCTTGACGGAAGTGATCACCGGCTGATTCGGTGCAGGGATCGTTCCGTTTCTGTCTGCGATATACTGTACTGCATCCTCAGACATCTTTTTTAACAGTTCCAGACCATCCGTCACATAACCGAAGACGGCATACTGTCCGTCAAAGCTCTGGGACATATCTGTAACGTCGATGAAGAACTGACTGCTTGCGCTGTCGGGGTTCTGGTTTCTCGCCATGGCGATGGCCCCCGCTGTGTGAGACAGATCGTTGTCTGAACCGTTTGCTGCAAACTCTCCTACTATATGTTCACCGGAGCCGCCCCTTCCGTTACCGAGAGGATCTCCGCCCTGTACGAACTGGTCAGGGATTATTCTGTGGAAAGTCAGGCCGTCATAAAAGCCTTCCTTTGCCAGCTTCACAAAGTTTGTAACAGTCACCGGAGCCTTGTCCGCGTTCAGCTCTATGGACACGGTTCCGTAGTTTGCCAGTTCCATGGTCACGTGATGCATGCCGGAGAGAAGATCACCGGAAGCTTCTTCCGTGTCCTCTGCCGATTCCTCAGCTGAAACAGCTTCAGCGCTCTTTGCCGAGCCGGCTGCCTCCCCGGTGTTGTTGGAT
This sequence comes from Clostridia bacterium, assembly GCA_024684465.1. GTDB lineage: Bacteria > Bacillota > Clostridia > Peptostreptococcales > Anaerovoracaceae > JAIKWW01. The sequence goes on from JAIKWW010000135.1 coordinate 1,508, forward strand.
TTTTCACAACCCGAAAATCCCAGCATACACAGGCATGTCACCAGTGCGAGACAGGTGATGAGAACTGATTTTTTCTTTAGCATTCTGTTTTTTCCTTCCCCTGTCGGAGAATTGCGAGTTAACACCGTAATTCTTCGGCATTCATTCAATTCAACCGTATTTTTTTTGTTATACTCTTAACGAGTCGATAGTTTGTCCATAAAACAATGGACTTCACCCACATATTATACACAAGGGCAACTGAGGGCACAAGAAAAATCTGCTTTTTTCGGGTTCTTTCGCGCTCCGGGAGCCCTGCACATTATTGCTTTTCACATTAATGCTGATGATGCCTTTAAAAGAACGGCGGTCCCGGATCACATCCTCCCCGGGGCCGCCATTGATATCCGTTCACATCAGGCCGTCTCTCTCGTGTGCATATTAGCCTTTGTCTGTTCGGTGGTAGCAGCGATCACCTGATCAAATTCCGCCTCGATCTCCGCCTGTTCAGGAGCTCTCGTCACGAGGCTCACCAGAACTATAGCCAGAATTCCCACCAGGAAAGCAGGCGCCAGCTCGTAGAGATCCCATACTCCGCCCATAGGACGAACCAGGTACTTCCAGATGAATACCGTAGAGCCGCCAGCTACCATGCCGGCAATGACACCGTACTTGTTAGCCTTCTTCCAGTAAAGCGACAGGATGATCGCAGGTCCGAAAACCGCTCCGAATCCTGCCCATGCGAAGGATACGATATTAAATACCGAGCTGTTCGGGTTCCATGCGATGATAACGCCAAGAGCCGCCACACTGATCAGTGTAAGTCTTGCGGTAACAATAGCGCCTCGCTCAGACAGCTTTACACCGAATGCATCCTGCAGAATATTCTCGGAAACAGCGGAAGCCGCCGCGATCAGCTGGGAGTCGGCAGTGGACATGGTGGAAGCCAGGATGCCCGCTATGATGAGACCTGCCACCAGAGCCGCAAGCAGGCCGTGCTGACTGATCATCTGAGATATTACTACGATAAGGGTCTCTGCGTTGGATGAACTTGTTGGATCGGCAGCGTTGAGATCTGCAAGCGCTCCGGTCTCAGTCATGGCTCTTCCCACTACGCCCAGAAGAACTGCGATGAACAGCGAGATCAGCACCCAGACGGATGCAACTCTTCTGGAGAGCTTGAGCTTGTTTGCATCGTCGATGGCCATGAACCTCAGCAGTATGTGCGGCATTCCGAAGTATCCCAGGCCCCAGCAGAACATCGTGATCTTGTTGAATATTCCGTATGGGTCAGCCTCGTTTGTCACATTGTTATGTGTGGCACTCAGGTCCAGGTATCCCGCCAGGCTGCCGGCATTGCTTCCCACGGCGTCCAGACCGCCCGCCTGTACCACTCCGAAGCAGAGTACTATCAGAAGCGCTATGGACATGATAATGGACTGGATAAAGTCCGTTTTGGACGCAGCCATAAATCCGCCGGTGGTGCAGTATCCCACGATGATGATGGCGGAAACGATCATGGCAAACTGGTAGTTCACGTCGAACAGTGAGGAGAACAGCTTTCCGCATGCAGAGAATCCGGATGCGGTGTAAGGGACGAAGAATATTATGATAAATAATGCTCCTATGAACAGTATTATGTTCTTGTTGTCCCTGAATCTGTTCTTCAGATACTCAGGCAGAGTGATGGAATTTGTCTTTTCCGTGTAATTGCGCAGGCGCTTCGCCGTAAAGAGCCAGTTCAGATATGTTCCTGCGATCAGGCCCATGGCCGTCCAGCCGGCATCGGCTATGCCGGAGAAATATGCCAGTCCCGGAACACCCATCAGCAGATAGGAACTCATATCCGAAGCCTCGGCACTCATAGCTGTAACGAATGGACCGAGCTTTCTGCCACCGAGATAAAAATCTTTGACGTTGTTGGTATTTTTTGAAGCCACAAAGCCAACCACCAGCATCATGGAAAGATACAGGCAGATGGCTATTATGATTCCAATCTGTGATTCACTCATATCGTTCATTCTCCTTCAAATAATATAATTGCAACGATTACAATCTATCACAATTCAGCGCATTAGTGAAGTGAAGTCGCAAATTAATCTTGTTCTTTTGTGTTTTTTTCACAAATAATGTGTTAATTCCCCCGGAAATCAGATGAGGCCGAAATATATCCGGCACAGTCCCTGAAGGAGTCTTCTTATTGACTGTGCCGCGGCAAAAGAAACAGCCCCGGACAGGCACAAAAGGTGCCTGCCCGGGGCTGTGGTGCCGAGCAATGTCAAAGTTCAGCGGAAAAATCCGCAAAACCGCATATTACTTGCTGAATCTGCTGATGATAGTAGCGAACTCAGCTCTTGTCATGTTGCCCTTAGGAGCCAGAGTAGTCTCTGTTCTGCCGTTCATGTAGCCTGCACCTACAGCCCACTTTACAGCGTCCTGTGCGTATGCTGCCACGTCAGAAGCATCTGTGTAAGCGCTGATGTCTGCAGATGCAGTCACATCGCCGCCCTTGTAAGCAACGTAACGTTCGAGGATAGTTACCATATCCTGACGGGTAATCTCAGTCTCAGGGCTGAACTTGCCGTCATAACCCTTGACGATGCTGTTGTCTGCAGCCCAGTCAACAGCTTCTGCATACCACTTGCCCTCTGCTACGTCGGAGAATGTGCCTGCAGCTTCAGAAGCTGTGCCGCCCTTTACTCCGTCGATACGATAGAGAACAGTTGCAACCATGCCTCTTGTGAGAGTTGCGTCAGGGCTGAACTTGTCAGCAGAAGTTCCGTTCATCAGACCCTTGCCTACAACGTCCATAACTGCATCGTGGAACCAGGAAGTGGAAGCCACGTCAGAGAATGTTCCTGCTGCCGGTTCTTCAACAGCTTCGCCGCCTGCAACCCAGATAGGATTGGAGATAGCCCATTCGCCGTTCTTGTCGCCAACTACGAATGTGTACCACTCGTTAGCCTTGCCTGTTGCAGTTGTCTCGAAGAGAACGTCCTGCAGGTCTGTAGCGCCGTTCAGATCCTTTGTATCGATGCAGAGACCGTTGCGATAGAGGTAAATCTTATCGAGGCCGTTTACTGACATAACCTGCATCTTGAACTTCAGAGCATCATTCTTTCCAGCTTCAACTGTGGAGCCGAACTTAGTGGTCTCCATGTCAGGAAGGATGATAGGAGCT
>JAIKWW010000145.1 GCA_024684465.1 Clostridia bacterium
TACACGGCTTGTTTATTAATGACAAATGGCTTCGGCCAGTAAATGAGAAGAACCAACTCCAACACCATGTACAGTTCCAGCAGGAATGCGATATATGTTTCCGCGTACTCCTGAAAATGAGTTATCAGATATTCCATCATAGACCTTCCCTCCTGGTGCAATAAGAAAGGTACGCTTTCACAAAGTCCTGATATTTGCCTCTGGCAACGGGAATGTCCGCGTCGGCCGCCCGGACCTGCCTGGAATCGTAGGATCTCACATACTCCAGATTGACGAGATATGCTCTGTGAACCCTGAAGAAATCACGTCCAGCAATTTTTTCCAGTTCAGATATTCTGCCGTAGTACTCAATATTGTCCCGATCATTCATGTGCAGGATGATCCTTCTGTCAAAGATCTCCGCATAAGCGATATCGGACAGGATCACTCTGGTATTGGTTCCTCCGGCTCTCACGGTTATGGCACGGGGAGCCTGTTTTTTCTCCTCTGCCTCTGCCAGTTTCTTCTCGATCAGATTCAACTTTTCCGCCTGCCTGATGGCGCTTTTTATGACCTCCCTCAGGCGTTCCCTGCCAAAGGGCTTTACGATGAAGTTCAGGGCGCCCACATCAAAAGCCCTGAACACCTGATCTTCAAATGCGGTTACAAATACGATGACTGTATTTCGGCCATCTGCCCGCAGCAGCCTTGCGGCATTCATACCATCCACACCCGGCATCTGTATATCCAGGAACACAATATCCGCGTCATACTCCGGGGCCAGGATGCCCCCGGCATCGCTGAAAGTCTCGATTTCCACGCTTTCTGAAACCTCCCGGACCGACTCTCCTATCAGCTCCCTGATCCTCTTATCATCATCACAGATTGCAATCTTCATACGACCACCTTCCTTTGGGCATACTCTGTTAATAATATCGGCAACAGGGATTCGCTTTTAATCAAAGCAGCGCGAAACGCAGTTTTTTTGTTGTGAATTGCAGGGCTCCTGCGCAAAGAAAAAAGGTGCCAACGCTGACACCTTTTCAAGTTTAGCTGTTTTCGGTTTTCCTGATGCCGGAGGCATGGATTATTAATACTTGCAGCAGTTGCACGCCGATCGTAACGAGCGTCATCATTCCTGTCCAAGCACAATGATATCCCTGATCACGGTGTCCGGACGGTCTCTGTACTCTATGAGTTTTCCGGCAATGGTTTTGACCAGAGCGCCAAAGCGTTCGATAGTTTCCGGTTTGTATAAGCCGGCTTCATAGTCAAGATACAGACCCGGTTCATCGCCATCGGTCATGATCTCCACGTCGAGAGAAGTCTGCGATGCCCTGCCGGATATCTCAAGATCCAGCATTTCGAAGGGATGCTGCCAGCTTTCCGAGAGAGCCCTGACATCATCCTGTAGCAGAAAACAGATACAGTCATCCTCCACCGGAGACACATAAGTTGAGCTGACAAAGGAACAGGAACTGTATTTTATGGAATAATTCAGCTGTTCTTTTATATCAGTCAGCATTTCCTCCATCGTGAGTTCATCTGTGATTGCAAGGGCCAGGGGCAGCGTGTAGAACAACATGCCGATGCTGTTCATGGAATCAAGATCTTTTCTTCCATTGTAGATCCAGGTGATCATGACATTATCGCTGCCGCTTGACAAACTCAGAGCGAGCAAGCCCGCCATGAGGAACAGGCCGTTCCTTCCGATCCCTGTGGAACGTTCAAAAGCATCATAATCATCTTTGGTAAACTGCAAGTCTGTACCTGCATCGTCGGCATGGTTCTCATCGGAAGTGAGATCATACGGAAGATTCCGCGTCCATTCTGTCTCTGCATAGCGTTTTTCGAAATATGTCCTTGCCTCATCATAAAGATTGCTGTTCATCTCGTTTTCACGCTGCGCGAGAACGTAGTAATAATAGTCCGGCTCGGGCTCGAAACCGGACAGACTCTTCTGCAGGTTGGTCATGAGCAGCCAGTACGATGTAAAATCAAAGATCAGATGGTGTATGTCAAAAAACACATAAGTCCCGGACGGAGCGCTGAAAATACGGCTCCGCCAGAGAAGCCGACCCGTCACTTCGCCAAAAGGCCGAACCAGTGTTTTACACAGATCTTCTAATTCTTCCTCCGAAACCTTCTCCACGACGATCTCCCGCATCAGTTCCGGGGCGTAGCGCTGACTGTACCCGCCATCTTCAAAGCTGAATACAGTCAGGAGTGCAGGATGATTCCGGATTGTTCTGTTCATAGCCGCCGCCAGGACTTCAGCATCCACGTCGAACATATTATACAATCTCGGATTGTTATACATGGTGGTATCCGGCGTATGAAGCTCATAGTTCATAATATACTGCTGCTCCACTGTCAGTGGATGTGAGCCCGACATGGATTCCGAATTGATCTCGTCCAGTGTCTCTTTTACAAGGCAGACCTTGCTCAGATAGCGTTCTGCAATTCCGGAAACGGT
>JAIKWW010000153.1 GCA_024684465.1 Clostridia bacterium
TGATGGAACGGTTGAAAGTAATATCTGACCGGTCGAATGCTCCGGCGGGGGCAGTGCCTGTAACCGCGCTTCCAAAGGCGGCCTTCACAGTTTATATCGGCAAAGTATCAACGGATAATAATACGATTAATAAAAAATTGAATTGTAAAGAAACCGGGATAGTGAGGACCAGATGATAAATCTAAAAAACCAGGGACAGCTGTGAGGTGTCCCTGGTTTTTGTTCGTTATATGAGTTTGAAAATTGTCCGGTGTCCGGTGTCCGGTGTCCGGAGTTGCGGAATGGTTCCGGATGATATCCGGTGACTAGAAGTTCATTGTGAGGGAGATCTTGTTCTTTTCCTTGTCGATCTCCAGGATGCGGACTTTGACGTTGTCGCCGACGCTGACTACGTCGAACGGGTTGGTGACGAACTTCTTTGAAAGGTGGGAGACATGAACCAAGCCGTCGGTCTTGACGCCGATGTCCACGAAGGCTCCGAAGTCCACTACGTTGCGGACTGTGCCGCTGAGTTCCATGCCCGGTTCAAGGTCGTCGAAGCTGAGGACGTCGTTTCTGAATACCACAGGAGGCATGGAGTCACGTGGGTCACGGCCCGGCTTTTCGATCTCGCGGATGATGTCGTTGAGGGTCAGTTCGCCGATGCCCAATTCTTTGGACATGAGTTCCACGTTCTTTGTGATGTCAGTCTTTGCCGGCTTTTTCGCCTCGTCCTGTCGGCGGCCTTTTCCGTTGCGGCCCTTGCCGTCCCCGGCCTTCTTCTTCAGAGCCGGGTTGAACTCAGGGTCGTCCATCAGAGCCTGGAGGGCCGCGAACCCGTTGTCCGGCAGCTTGCGGCCGCCGCGTGCTCCGTCGGCTTTTTTACCGTCACGTTTTTCGCCAGTCGCCCTTCCGGCGCCAGTCTGCTTCCCTTTGTTTCCTGCGTCAGCCGGCCCGCTCTTCTTTCCCGCCACCGGGAAGGCAGCCAGTATCTTCTCCTCGATATCCCCGGCGCCGCCACCGGCAATCTCAGCCTTGTCGATGCCCAGCCGCTCCAGCATGGCCTCGCAGGCCGCGTAGGACTCAGGGTGCACAGCCGTGGAATCCAGCGGATTGTCGCCGCCGCTGATGCGCAGGAACCCCGCACACTGCTCAAAGGCCTTAGGCCCCAGCTTCGGAACCTTCAGCAGCTCTTTCCGGTTCCTGAAGACGCCGTTTTCTTCCCGGTATTTCACGATATTCTTTGCGATGGCGGAATTGATCCCTGAAATGTATGAAAGCAGCGAAGGCGATGCGGTATTCAGATCCACGCCAACCTTGTTTACGCAGTCCTCCACCACGTCCGTCAGCGCCTTGTCCAGCATGCCCTGATCCACGTCGTGCTGATACTGACCCACGCCGATGCTCCGTGGCGAGATCTTTACCAGTTCAGCCAGCGGATCCTGCAGACGGCGACCCAGAGACATGGCACCTCTGGTGGTCACATCCAGATCCGGATATTCCTCTGAAGCCAGTTTTGAAGCAGAGTAGACGGATGCTCCCGCCTCATTTACAAATGTATATTTCAGGTCCCGGCCGGACTTGGCTATGTAGTCCGCCACGAACTTTTCAGTCTCTCTGGAAGCTGTCCCGTTGCCGATGACGATGGTGTTGAGCTTAAACCTGTCGATGAGCTTCTCGATCGTCCGCTCCGCCCCCGGGATATCCTCCTTCGGCTTCGTCGGGTAGATCGTCCCGTAAGCCAGCAGCTTGCCGGTCTCACTGAGAGCCGCCACCTTGCATCCCGTGCGGTAGCCCGGATCTATGGACAGCACCCGTGCTCCCTTCACAGGCGGCACCATCAGCAGCTTGTCCGTATTCTTCGCGAAAACCTGCACCGCATCCTTCTCGGCCCTCTCGAAGAGCTCGCCCCGGATCTCCCTCTCCACACTGGGCGCGATCAGCCTCTTGTAAGCATCGTCCACAGTATCCGTCAGAAGCCCCGTGAAGATCGAACTTTCGTCGGTGATCACCCTTCTCCGGATGACTTCCTCCACAAGCTCCTTTTCCAGCTCCACCTTCACCTTCAGCTTCTTTTCCTTCTCGCCGCGGTTCACCGCCAGGATCCTGTGATTCGGGATCTTGCCCACCGCCTCGCTGAAGTCGTAATAATTCTCGTAAACGGTCTTCTCCTCAGGATCCACAGCCTTCGAAGCGATGAGACCGTGCTCCCGGGTGTAATTCCTCACTTCGTCGATGATCGCCGCATCGTCGGAGATGATCTCAGCAATAATGTCGCATGCTCCCTTGATGGCATCCGCCACATCGTCAACTCCCTTTTCCGCGTCGACGAAAGGCGCAGCCTGCTCCTCCGGAGTTCCGGTCCTCACCGCCTGTGCCAGGAAGATCTCCGCCAGCGGCGCCAGCCCCTTTTCCCGGGCCATTACTGCCCTGGTGCGCTTCTTCTGCTTGAAAGGCTTGTAGAGGTCCTCCACCCTCTGAAGGATCTCAGCATCTTCGATATCCTTCCGCAGCTCCGGAGTCAGCTTGCCCTGTTCCTCTATGGAATTCAGGACTTCCTGCTTGCGGGCCTCGAGATTTCTCAGGTATTCAAGGCGGTCGTTGAGGGTGCGGAGCTCCACATCGCTCATGCCGCCGGTCATTTCTTTTCTGTATCGCGCGATGAAGGGGATCGTGTTGCCCTCATCGATGAGTTTCACAGCTTCTTCGACTCTGCTGTGGCGCAGCCCCAGTTCGGCTGCGATCTTTTCGGTAATCTGCATATTTCCGGTCCTTTCGATTTCAGTTGTCCGGGCCCGGGAGCCAACGGCCCGGCCGCTATGCCAACCTGGTGCCATGCTGAAGCACGGGCGGCTGCGTAGGGCAACTTCCACGGTTCGCTGCCGCTCACCGGGACAGGTGCGCCCGCCAGTCTTATAATATTAACACAAAGCGGCCGGTTTTTCACGCCGGCCGCTTCAGTTTATGCACATGAGTTCAGTATTAATAATTTTTGCGCTCCAAAGCCGGTCGGCGCAGGTCCGCCGTCAGTCTCTCAGCTCTGGTGCAGGTCCGCCGGCGGCATCCCGTCTTAGCCTATAAAGTAGGTGACGAGGCCGTAGATGATGATGAAGGCCATTATCAGCGGCAGAATGTACTGGAAGTAGATCCTCAGCTTCGGACTGACCTTCAGGCCCTTGCCCAGGTTTGCCTCTTCCATGAATTTGTCGAAGCCCCAGCCGAACTTCCAGGTACAGAAGAGCACCGTGATCAGGGAACCGATCGGCAGTACCAGGTTGCTCACGTAGAAGTCCTCCAGATCCATGACGCAGTTGCCCGGCTTCAGAGGCTGGAAAGAACTCCAGAGATTGAAGCCCAGAGCGCACGGAACGGAACCCACTGCCAGGACCAGCCCGTTGATGATGCCCGCCTTCCAGCGCTTTGCCTGCTTCAGGTCTATGGCGAAGGCCTGGAGGTTCTCAAAGACGCCTATCATGGTGGACAGGGCCGCGAAGAACATGAATATGAAGAAGAAGGAACCCCAGATACGGCCGCCCGGCATGGTGGAGAACAGGTTCGGCAGAGTCTTGAATATGAGGCTCGGACCCGCATCAGGCTGGATGCCGTACGCGAAGCAGGCAGGGAAGATGATGAGGCCTGCAGTGATTGCTACGAAGAAGTCCAGAGCTGTAACCAGAACGGCTTCTCCCGCCAGACTGTGATCCCTGTCGATGTAGCTTCCGTAGATCTCCATGCCGCCCATGCCGACGCTGAGGGTGAAGAAACTCTGGTTCAGTGCGGCATATGCCACCTGGAAGATGCCGGCATCCTTCAGATTGTCCGGATTCGGCTTCAGGTAGAAGCTGAGGCCTTCGGATGCTCCCGGAAGTGTCAGGCTTCGTACTGCCAGCAGCAGCATTATTAATAATAATAATGTCATGACCACCTTGGAAACGGTTTCCACGCTCTTCTGAAGGCCTATGCTGCAGACGATGGACGTGATGATGACAACGATGAGCATGTAGCGGATGAGGATGGACGGTGATGCCATCATGTTGTTGAAGACGGCTTCGATCTCGTCAGTGCCCGCGTCCACGAAAACTCCCCGGAGCATCATGTCAGCAAAGTAGAGAAGCCAGCCTGTGACTACCGAATAGAACATCAGCAGTACGTAGTTGCCCAGCATAGCGGGCCAGCCCCAGAGATGCCATTTGGTTCCTTCTTTTTCCAGCTTTTCGTATGCCGGAAGGATGCTGCGTCTGCTGGCGCGGCCAATGGCATATTCCATGGTGAGCACCGGAATGCCCAGGATGAATAAAAACAAGATGTAGATCAGCACGAACAGTCCGCCGCCGTACTGACCGGTGATGTAGGGAAATTTCCATACGTTGCCCAGTCCGATGGCGCAGCCTGCGGAAAGCAGGATGAAGCCCAGACGCGAGCCGAGTTTTTCTCTCTTTTCCATTTTTTTAGAACCTTTTCTCCTGTAAATAATATGAATAATAAAACGGCACAGGGAATCCGGTTGATGAAGCCGTGCCCGACGGCCCCTGATGCCATGAATTTTCAGCCTGCACTTTTACGCACATCCGCTTGTCCGCATTTATGCACTAAAGTGAAGGACGCAACCTTTGCTATTATACATCAGTTTTGAAGTTTTTGTATGGCCGTGAACAATTTTTATGAAAAAAACGGATTACATACACTTTCAAGAATAAAAATTAATTGGGGACGAAACTCAAAACCGTTGGAAATACTGGAATTTACCCTGCGTCGCTTCTCGTTGCATTAGTAACAGATGCTTGCTATAATTATTATGTCGGCTGAAACAATTACAGTCCGTTTAATATTTTCAAATACGGGCGTTACTATAATTAAACGGTGCGGCAGTTTTCCTGCCGCAGGACTTGTGGCCCCAAAAATCAACATACAGGAGGTTGTATACTATGAAGGTTTATTCTACTGAAAACATCAGGAACGTTGCCCTGGTTGGCCATGGCGGCTGCGGAAAGACCTCTCTCATGGAGAATGTGCTTTTCGAGACCGGCGTGACCAAGAGAGTCGGCACGATCGAAGATGGAAACACAGTATCTGATTACGATCGCATGGAAATAGAGACAGGACATTCTATTAACATGTCTATCATTCCGGTTGAGTACAAGGACGTAAAGATCAATTTTATCGATACTCCGGGCCTTCTGGATTTCGCTAATGAAATGTATACAGCCATTCAGGCAGCTGCAGTAGCACTGCTGGTAGTTGATGCGGGCTCAGGTATACAGGTGGGTACTGAAAAGGCCTGGAGATTTTGTCAGGAACAGCACAAGCCTGTATTCATCATGCTGAAGAGAAAAGACAAGGACGAATACGATTTCGACGAGCTGGTTGAGGAGATCAAGGCAAAGTTCGGAGCTGTCTGCGTTCCTGTAAGCTATCCGCTGAAGGAAGAGCACAAGGAAGCGCTGAACGAGCTCATCGCTGAGACAGACGAGGAACTGATGGAAAAGTACTTCGATCAGGGCGTATTTGAGGACTGGGAATTCAACACCGGTCTGAGGAACGGCGTTGCAAATGCGGATATCGTTCCTGTTTTCGCATATGACCCGGAGAACGGTCAGGGCGTGGACATGCTGCTGAACGTAATCAGAAAGTATGCTCCTAATCCTATGCGTCACACACCGTATAAGTACGTTGATGCTTCCGGCGGCGAGGACTTCGCTATGCCGGAGATGGACGGCCCTGTTTCCACAGTGGTATTCAAGACACTGCAGGATCCGTTCGTAGGTAAGATCAATATAATGAAGGTCATCACAGGTACACTCAAGACAGGCACCGAGCTGGTGAACACAAGAACAGGCAAGGCTGAAAAGATCAACAAGCTCCTGGTTCTCAGGGGCAAGGAACAGTTCGACGTTCCTGAGGCTTCCGCAGGAGATCTGGTTGCGGTTGCCAAGCTGAACGTAACTGAGACAGGGGACACTCTCTGCGACAAGAGCAAGTCCAGAACATATCTGCTGGATTCAGTGGATGCTCCTACGCTGTTCACTGCCATCTCCGCAAAGGAGAAAAAGGAAGAGGAAAAGGTGGAGGCTTCCCTGGTCAAGTTGAGAGAGGAAGATCCGTCCTTCGTAATCCGTCACGACCAGGAGACAAAGCAGACTCTGCTGGGAACTCAGGGCGAGATCCAGCAGTCCACCATCGTTGCAAAGCTGAAGGACAGATTTGGCGTGGAAGTTGTACTGTCGCCTCGTAAGGTTGCTTACAGAGAGACTATCAAGGGCAACTCCGACGTTCAGGGCAAGTACAAGAAGCAGACCGGCGGTGCAGGCATGTACGGTGATGTATGGATCAGATTCTCACCTGCTGCCGGCGGCGAAAATCTCGACTTCTCAGAGCAGCTCTTCGGAGGTTCGGTTCCTAAGAATTACGTTCCTGCTGTAGAGAAGGGACTCAGAGAGAGCATGGAGACAGGCCCTGTTGCAGGATATCCTGTAGTAGGCATCAAGGCGGTTCTCCACGACGGCTCTTATCACGATGTAGACTCCAATGAAATGGCCTTCAAGCTGGCTGCCCAGCTGGCGTTCAAGAAGGGCATCGAGGCTGCAAATCCTGTTCTGCTGGAGCCGATCATGCGTCTGGATATCACAGTTCCTGATGACAACATGGGCGATGTAATGGGCGACATGAACCGCAGACGTGCCAGGATCCTGGGCATGGAACCTCTGGGTAAGGGATTCCAGAAGATCAGCGCCGAGGCTCCTATGGCAGAGATTCTGGACTACTCCATCTCTCTGAGATCCATGACCAAGTCCGAGGGCAGCTTTACTCAGGAATTCGTTCGCTACGACGAGATTCCTCAGCATCTTGCAACAAAGATCATAGAAGAGTCAAAGAAGAGCGAATAATATTGATATAATGGCTCGACTGAAGTAAGCCGTATACAGGCATACGCCTGCGCATGTCCCGCGCCGGGAACGCGGACCTGCGCAGACGCGCGGCCGATGCCTGCAACTAAATAAAATCCACAAACCGGGGAGGACCAGCCCGAAAGGGACTGGTCTTCCCGGTTTTTTGAGGGAAACGGTCACAGCTTTCAACATGGTAAGTAAAAAAATCGGTTAGAGGGTTGAAATTGTATACGAAAAGGTTTAGAATATGGTTTAGCACACGTGCGCGTTAATGGTTTAGAGCACGAAAGTGATTAACGGCGCCTTTAAACGGAAAATGCCGGCCCCCTGACGGGAAAACGCCGGCGGAAAGGGCAACTGCCTGTAGGAAACGTACTGCGTGTGGCAGCTTCATCTATTGCTATTATTTTAAGGAGAAGTACGGGCATGAAGAAAAAAATGATTGCTGTCCTGATGACAGCTATGATGGCGGCTCTGAGTTTTTCGGGCTGCGGTGCAACATCTGCCGGCGGCGCAGGCAGCGCATCCGGTGAGGAATTCCCTGCAAAGGATCTGAACGGCATCGTTATGTGGGGCGAAGGCGGCGGCACTGACAACATCGTCAGACCTCTGTGCACGGCTGCGGACGAGCTCATCGACAAGAGCATCATCGTGCAGAACAAGACCGGCGGTACCGGAGCTATCGCTACACAGTATGTGTACGATCAGGCTTCCGACGGGTATACGCTGCTTCTGGGTGCGGAGAATCCTGCGCTCTATCAGATACTGGGAACTTCCGAACTGACTTATGATGATTTTACAACTGTTCTGCTGATCGGCAGCGAGGACGTTTCTCTGGTGGTGCCAGCTGATTCCGAGATCAACTCTGTACAGGATCTGGTGGATGCTGCGAAGGCTGAGCCTGGCAAGCTGATGTTTGCTGCAACCGGCGAAGGCGGATGCCAGTGGCAGGCATGCGGTCTCATCACTGCAGTTACAGGTGCGGAATTTACACAGCTGCCGCTGGACGGCGATGCTGACTGCCTGAGCGCTGTCATGGGCGGAAATGCCGATGTTACCACTATCAAGAGCTCTCAGGTAATGGAAGCTTACAAGGCAGGCAGTGTCAAGGTTCTGGCTACGCTGACAGCTGAGCCTGTGGCAGAGCTGGAGGGAGTGAAGCCTATCACGGATGAATTCCCTGATTTCGGAAAGTATCTGCCGTTCGGTCCGTTCTATGGCGTTTGGGTGAAGAAGGATACACCTGCTGATGTCGTGGAATCTCTCAGCAAGATCTTCGAAGATGCGTACAACACTGAAGATTTCCAGAATGTTCTGAAGAATCTGAACGTAAAGGGCATCGGAACAAAGGGCGAAGAGGCTGACAAGTACATCGCCGACTGGACAAAGAACACGGCGTCTGCGCTGTTCAGCGCGGGACTCATCGAGAAGTCTCCGTCCGAGCTGGGACTTGAATAGGCGTCAACTGAAGATAATTGAACATTTTTGCAGCCGTTCCGGACAGGGGCGGCTGCTTTAAAACTCATTGTAATATTGACCTACTTGGGTGACAGGGAATATGGAAAGAAAATTGAGACCCGGTGAAAAGGGGTTTGCGCTGGTACTGCTGGCGCTGGGCATTTTTATAACGTATATGTCTGTGGGGATGTACCGGGAATCTCCCACGCTTCAGGGGTATGGGACGATTCCGCTGATCTGCGGAGCGATGATGATCGCATTTTCGGGATTCATCTTTCTGGATGGATTTCGATATAAAAGTGAAAATAAGGGCCGCAATGTGGTGGAACAGCTGAAGGCGGTGCTGAAGCATCTGTTCCCCGTTGATGTGCTTGTGATATTTGCATTTATTGTAATTTATTGTGCTCTCATGGCGCTGGGAGTGCCTTTCGTGGCGGCCAGTCCGGTATTTCTGTGGTGTTCCATGATGTACCTCAGAAAGCGCCAGCCGCTGCGAAACGTAATATACACGGTACTGGTGATGGCATTCATAATTCTGGTGTTCCACGTGGGCTTCCACGTAGTGCTGCCGTAAGGAGAAAAATAAATGGAAATCTTGACATACATAGCCGCGCCGCTGCTGAACCCGTTCTGGCTGGCAATGGTGGCGCTGGGCGTATTTATGGGAATATATATAGGAGCCATACCCGGGCTTTCCGCAACAATGGCGGTGTCCCTTCTGGTTTCATTTACATACGGATGGAGCACCAACACGGCGCTGGCCCTGATGGTGGGCATATACTGCGGCGTGGTTTACGGGGGATCCCGCTCGGCGATCCTTCTGAACATTCCGGGAGCACCTGCGGCAGTGGCCACAGCTCTGGACGGATACCCCCTGGCAAAGAAGGGGATGGCGGGAAAGGCCATCGGCATAACCACGGTGGCATCTGTCATCGGTGGCTTTGTAGGGGTGCTGTTCCTGGCAGTTTTTGCTCCTCTGGTGTCTTCCTTTGCCATCAAATTTTCGCCGAGGGACTATCTGCTCCTCGCATTCATGGGCCTGATGATGGTGGGAAGCCTGGGAGGCCGCTCCATCTCGAAGGGCATGTTGTCCGCAGTTCTGGGGGTATCCCTTGGAATGGTGGGCCTGGATGCCATGACGGCAACCCCGAGATTTACATTCGGAAATGTATATCTCATGTCCGGCATTAATTATGTCGTGGCTATGATCGGACTCTTCGGCGTGTCGGAAGTTCTGACCCAGCTTCTTGACAAGGACGGGAAAGTGATACGGCAGAAGCTGGACCGCATAGTGCCCGACTTCAGGGATGTGGCAAAGCATCTGCCTCTGACGATCCGGTCTTCCGTAATCGGAACGGTGATCGGTGCGCTGCCGGGAGCAGGGGGAGATCTTGCCGCTCTCATAACATATGATCAGGCAAAGAGAACCGTGAAGAATCCTGAGGTTCCGTTCGGACAGGGTGCCATGGAGGGACTTATTGCTCCGGAATCCGCGAACAACGCCTGCATAGGGGGAGCTTTTATCCCGATGCTGACTCTGGGTATCCCGGGGGATTCCGTTACTGCGATCCTGATCGGGGCACTGACCATCCACGGACTTCAGCCCGGTCCGACCATGATGTCCGGGACTCCGGATCTGTTCTATTACATCATCGGGGCGCTGCTGCTGGCAAACGTGTTCCTGCTGATATTCGGACTGACGGGAGTAAAGATATTCACGAAGATCGTTGAGATACCGAAGGGCATATTGCTGCCTTCCATCATTATCCTCTCCGTGATCGGCGTGTATTCCATAAACAACAGCCTCTACGACATCTTCTGGATGGTGGGCTTCGGTGTACTGGGATACTTCATGAAGAGATATGAGTATCCGGTGGCACCGGCGGTTCTGGGAATCATCCTGGCGAGTCTGATCGAGAAGAATTTCAGACGAGCTGTGATCATGGACGGTGATATTTTCAATATGCTTTTGAGTATGGTTACTCATCCTATCTCACTGGTGCTGATCCTGATAATCGTGTTCATGCTGGTTTCACAGCAGAGAAAGGTGAAGAACTTCACGAAAGATATCGAGGACAAAAACGTCTATGAGGCTGAGGTAAATACCGGCGATCCGGAAGACACGGAGGCGCCTTTTGCGGAGGCCAAGGGTGTGTTCTGGGAAGCTGATGTTCCTGAAAAAACTGAGAGTCGGAAATCTGCCAGCGGCAGATAAAATCTTAACATTTATTATCTTAAGGGGCCGGAACCCGCATCCGGCCTCATTTTTTTTACCTTCATTTCTTTCTAAACAAATATATAGCTTGAATAAAGCAACATTTTAAATTACTTAAATAAAATTCGTTAAATAAAGAATGAAAACGAAGACTGTAACAGGAAGGCGGGCTAGCGATGAAGAGAATCAGTTTTGAAGGCATCAAAGGAATCGGAAAGTCGATAAAGGAGATCAGGCCGGGAAATATCCGGGAGAAGATCCGCAACAACAAGAAGAAGGTTACAGCAGTAACGGCGGTTACAGTGGCTGCGATCGTAGGGATTACGGGGGTCAGGATGGCTATGCCGGACGGAAGTGAGGTGTCGGCTGCCACACAGAACTGCACGGTTATGCGTCAGGATCTGCAGAAGACTCTCAGCGTGACGGGAACCATAGACGGGGCAGGTTCATATGCTCTGTCATCGCCCCTTACGGGAGTAGAGGTCAAGTCTGTCAATGTCAAGGTGGGCGACAGAGTCCGCAAGGGGGACGTGGTTGCTGTGCTGGACGTGAGCGGGGTGCAGAACTCCATAGATTCCACACTGACGGGGATCAGTGCAAACAATGAAAAGAATGCCATGGATATCGCTTCTGCCCGGAGAAGCCTGGACGATGCGAAGACTTCCGCGGATGTGGCCAACAAGCGGGCGCAGGATGACTATGAGCAGGCAAAGGCTGATTACGATGAGGCTGTAAAGCACAGAAACGGAAACTCGGGAATAAACGGGGAGAGCGGAAAAGCCGATGCTGATGCTGCGGTAAAGAAGGCGGAGGCCACGGTGAACTCGCTGATCACTGAGGCCAGGACAGCACAGGACAGGCTGGAAACTTTGCAGAAGGCCTATGATGATGCACAGAGCGACGAGACGAAGAAGGAAACTGATTACAACGATGCCAAGGGCAAGTACGAGGGATACAAAGATCAGGTGGATGCCCAGGAGAAGGCCGTGAGAGATGCGGAATACGGCAGGGATGATGCTCTGGACGCCCAGGACGAGTCAGAGGATAACAGCGGGTACCGGGCATACCATGCAGCGAGCAGGACTCTGAGGGACGCGAAGAGTGAGCTGAAGTCCCTGAAGACAAAGATGCAGAATGCCAAGACTGCCATGGATAAGGCAAAGACTGACTATGACAAGGCCAAAGTTGTGACGAAGGATGCAAAGGCTGCAAAAGAACAGGCTGAGAAGAAGCTGGAGAAGATAAAGTACAAACAGGAAGATGCGGAGAGTGCACTATCCAAGGCTCAGACAAAGCAGAGCGACGCAAAGTCAGACGATGATGCTGTGAGATCCGCTCAGGATAATCTCACAAAGGCTTCGCAGAATGTATCCGATACTTCCCGCTCGGGAGCAAAGTCCGTGGCTGACGGCCTGGACGGCATCCGCAGCGCAGAACTCAGCGCTTCCACTTCCAATCTCAGCGCCCAGGAGGAACTGAGAAAATACAGGGAACAGGCTGCAAAGGGCGTGATCGTGGCACTTTCGGACGGCGTGGTAACTTCCCTGAACGTCACAGAGGGTGGCACGTACGACGGCGGAACGGCTGCAGTGATCCAGGATGACAGCGGATACAAGGTTTCAGCATCCATCGGACAGTATGACATCGCGGATATAACCACGGGTTTGGGCGCGACTATCAGCGTCAACAATTCGGAGCCCCTGGAACTGGCCGGAACTGTCACATTTGTATCTCCGATCCCGGGAAGCATGGCAGCATCTTCCGACGGAGGTTCTTCTGACAATGCCGGTTCATCCTCAGCATCGTCCACTTCATCTGACTACCCTGTGGAGGTCATGATCATGGATCAGTGCGATCAGCTGCGTCTGGGCATGAAAGTTAAACTCACCATCATCCTTGCGGAGGCCGACGGCGTTCTTTCCGTACCTGCCAACTTCATCCAGACCGATGAGGAAGGCAGAGATTACATCGAGGTCGTGGAGGGAGTGACCGGATCAGAGGATGGCAGCGCGGAGGCGGAACAGCCTGAGGAGGGCGCAGAGCCGGAGAACACCAGGAAAATCTACGTGACCAGAGGCCTTGAGACAGACTATTACGTTGAAATCTCAGGGGACGGCCTGGAAGAAAACATGGAAGTCGTGGTATCCGATGTCACGGATGACATGGGCACCGGTGAAGATATGGGCGATATAGCGGCATAAGGCGGTGATCCGGCAAATGGATGAAAATAAAGTAATGATAGATGCCAGAGGCGTCATAAAGAAATTCAACATCGGGAAGGAGAACGAACTGGAGATTCTTCACGGTATCGATATCAGGATAATGGAGGGTGAGTTCGTATCAATAGTGGGAACCTCCGGTTCAGGAAAATCCACACTGATGAATATCATCGGTCTGCTGGACAAGCCCACGGAGGGCAGTTATATCCTCGATGATATAGATGCAATAGCGGCTAAGGATAACGAGCTGTCACATATAAGAAACCGAAAGATCGGATTCGTATTCCAGAATTACAATCTCATTCCCCGTGCCACTTCCCTGAACAACGTGGAACTCCCCATGCTCTATGCGGGAGTCGGTCTCCGGGAACGGAGGGCCAGAGCGCTGGAACTCCTGGAAATGGTAGGCATGGCTGAAAGAGCTGATCATAAGCCGGATGAACTGTCAGGCGGACAAAAGCAGAGGGTTGCTATTGCCAGGGCACTGGCAAACGACCCCTCCATCATTCTGGCGGACGAACCTACGGGAGCATTGGATTCCGTGACCGGACAGATGATCATGGATCTGTTCCGGAAGCTGAATCTGGAAAGGGGAATCACCATCGTTCTCATCACTCACTCCAACGAGCTGGCTGAGGAGACGGACAGAATACTGACTCTCAAGGATGGAAATATCATCGGCGAGAGAAGGGGAACGGGGGCACAGGAAAATGTTTGTTGAAAATTTTAAGATTGCCCTGTCACAGCTGGCAGCCAGCAAATTGAGAACGTTTCTGACGGCACTGGGCATAATCATCGGATTGTCGTCAGTGATAATAATAATGACAGTGGGTGACGCTATGAACAATATGGCTCTTGAATCCATGGGGAGCATGGGCGCAAACAAGTTCACCCTCTACGTTACCGAAAAACCGTCAGATGATGGCAGCGTGGGCAATGTGAGGGACTGGAAGGAAAGCGACAAGATCTCCAATGACATGATAGATAAGACACTGGAGCATTTCAAAGGTAAGATCAAGGGCGTGTCACTGAAGGAGGAAGTCACTCAGACTGAGATCACTCAGGGGAACAAGAGTGCTGCAGTTTCCCTCAACGGCGTGAATGATATCGCACTGGAGCAGGAAAAGCTCAAACTCCTGGCGGGAAATAACATTACTGCCTCCGACATGAAGAATTCCAGAAGTGTGGCGCTGGTTTCGGACCGTTATGTGAACAAACTCTACGATGGAGACTGGCAGGCGGCTCTGGGCAAGCAGGTGGAGATCGTGGTAAATAACAAATACTACATCTACACGATCGTAGGTGTGTACCAGGCTCCCATGAATGACGGATTCTTCGGAAGCGGCGGAAATATAGACGATATGCCTTCCGATATATTCGTTCCGGTGAAGACCACGGAACGTCAGTCCGGCGGGAACAGCGCTTTTTACAACATAGATCTGATAGCCGAAACAGGGGCGGATATGGAGGCTCTGACGGCGGATGTGCCTCAGTGGATCAATGATACTTTTTACGCATCCAATGATGCTTACATGGTGGAGGCTTACAACATGCAGTCCTACGTGGAGGAGATGACCGATATGGTGAACACCATCAAGCTGGCGTTCATGGCCATCGCAGCTATCTCTCTGCTGGTGGGCGGCATCGGAGTCATGAACATCATGATCGTGACGATTACCGAGAGGACCAGGGAGATCGGTACGAGAAAGGCTCTGGGTGCCACCAACAACAGCATCCGGATGCAGTTCATAACTGAAGCCGTGGTGGTCTGCCTCATGGGCGGCATCGTGGGAGTCAGTCTTGGGGTCGCCGCAGGATACGGAATCACCAGCTTTATGAAGGTACCTACATTTACATCCATCTCCGGTATCGTGGGATGCCTGCTGTTCTCCATGAGCTTCGGCGTGCTCTTCGGATATCTGCCGGCGAATAAAGCTGCAAAGATGAATCCCATCGATGCACTGCGGTATGAATGACGGACTCTTGCGGCAGGCGCTGCCGGGGTGTTACAATTTGTTAGGTAAAATAAAGTCAAGAATTATTGAGGGTAATAAATGGACAGCGAAAAGAAAAATAAAGTCTTTATCGCAGAGGACGACAGCGATATAACAGAACTGCTGAAGCTCTATCTGGAAAATGCAGGATACGAAGTGACTGCAGCACCTGACGGACTTGTGGCATCTCAGATGATAGGGGAAGCAGAGCCGGACATCTGTATTTTTGACATAATGATGCCCGGAATGAACGGATATGAACTGACAAGGAAGGTGCGCCGTGACAGCGACGTGCCTATAATAATCCTTTCGGCAAAGGATCAGGATACGGACAAGATCCTGGGTCTGGACATCGGAGCGGACGATTACGTGACGAAGCCTTTTAATCCGCTGGAGGTGGTGGCCCGGGTGAAAGCTGCGCTGCGGAGATATCCCGGCAGGGAAGGCCGCGGGGCGGAGACCAGGCTGGTTCAGGGGCCTCTGGAAGTGGATATGGAGAGTTTCAGGGTTCTGAAAAACGGTGAAGATATCCAGCTGACTCCTACGGAGTTCCGGATACTGGCATTTTTGATGAAGAGTCCGGGAAGGGTTTACACGAAGACTCAGATCTACGAGGCAGTGAACGGGGAATATTTTGAAAGTGATGCGGGAACTCTGATGGTTCACATTTCCAAGCTCAGGGAGAAACTGGAGGATGATCCGCGAAATCCGCAGTTCCTCAAGACAGTCAGAGGAATCGGTTACAAGTTTGAAAGGCCTTGAGGATGAGTGATATTCAGAGAAAAAGGCGGGCAAGTATGTATGTCCGCCTCATTTGCAGTTATGTGGCATGTGCGCTGCTGTTCATGGCTATAACATTTGCCGCGGTGGTGGCGATAGTGAATGTCATCCGCGACTCCCAGTACTTCTCAAATGCTGCGGATCTGGTGCAGGCTGAGGCAGATCTCAGGGCAGGAGATTATGCGAAACTTGACATACCGAGATACGTGGGAACCCGGGGCTTTATCCAGGTGGTGGACGAAGAGGGAAAAGTGATCTATACCGGCTGGGGATCGAAGGATGCATCGTTGAACGATGTACCTGATTCCTATACGGAAAAGCAGCTTTCGCTGATCTCTGAACTGGATTCCGGCATAACATACATGGTGGACCCGATCCAGACTGATTCCGGCTCAGTGGAATATCTCATATCCCGGTACACTCTGGACGACAGCGGACTCTACGTCTCGGGCATCATGGTGCTGGACCGGAACAGAGATGTGATCTACAACAACATCAGCAATCAGGATTGCTGCGGGCATATGTCCCAGCAGGATCTGCTGATGCTTCAGCCCGAGGAAGAGTACGACTTTGCGTACATTGAAAAGTACAGCTTTGAATCAAATGACGGTCAGCATATGACGGCAGTCCTCTATGAAGACCTGTTCCGTGAGGAGGGCAACGACCTGAGTCAGGCGGCCGGAAAGATCGCGATGATCGCTGCGGCTTTCATCGTCGCAGTGGTTCTGCTGCTTCTGGCTTTTGCGCTTTTCATCATGAGGCAGGTAAAGAGACCGCTGGCAGTGCTCAAGAAATCCATGGCGGATCTGTCTGAAGGCAGGGAGATCAGCACAGGTTACTATGAGGGCCCGGGGGAATTCGTTGAAATAATGGATTCCTTTGACGAGATGTCGGAGCGGCTGAAGGCCAGCGAGGAAGAACGCAGCAGGATGGAGCAGAGCAGGCAGCAGATGCTTGCGGACATTTCCCATGATCTGAAGACTCCGATCACGGTGATCCAGGGTTACGCCCGTGCGGTTGACGAGGGGGTGGCAGATCCTGCGGAGCAGAAGAGATATCTGGAGACGATCCAGGCTAAAGCGGATTACATGTCCGAGCTCATAAACTCTTTTTATGAATACAGCAGACTGGAGCATCCTCAGTTCCGCCTGACCAGGGAACGCTGCGACATGGCGGAATATCTGAGGCAGTACATCGCAGAGCGCTATGATGAACTGCATATGGCAGGCTTTGAACCGGAGGTGGATATCCCGGAAAAAGAAATATTTGCAAATATTGACCTGTTCCAGTTCAGAAGAATTTTTGATAACATAATAGCAAATACTATGAAACACAACAGCAAGGGCTGCCGGATATTCCTGAAGCTGGAGGATCCGGAGAGAACCGGGATCGAAGGTGGCAGCAGGGCTGAAGCTGCTTGTATTTTCATAGGGGACGACGGAGCCGGAATCCCGGCTGAGCTCAGAGCGAAGATCTTTGAGCCCTTCGTCGTGGGCAATGACGCCCGCACCAGCGGTACGGGAAGCGGTCTGGGCATGTCCATTGCCAGAAAGATAGTGAATGGTCACGGAGGGACTATAAGTCTTGCTGAAGATGCGGACTGGAGCACCCTGTACGAGATCAGGATCCCTTTGGACCGGGGATGACAGATTCCCGGTGAGGTGTTATGTTCGTGCCTGTTGTCGGGCACGAGTTTAGGAGGAAATAATGAAAAGGAAATCCGTGTTGAGAAACGGGATCAGAAAGGCTGCGGCGGTTCTGACTGCCTCTGCTATGGTGACGGCTTATGCAGCACCGGTGTCATTTGCATCCGTCGGACAAGCGGAAAATGATGTCCATGCCGCTTCGGCTGAGGGTATGGATCCAGCATCACTGCTGGCGTCGATGACTCTGGATGAGAAGATCGAGCAGATGATAATTCCTTCGGCAAGAAATGAAGAGAAGGGCGGCGGGATAACCGAAGTGAATCCTGATGTGAAAGAGGTTCTCAGAAATCACAATTATGCTGGCTTTGTCTTCTTCGCGCCTAACTGCCAGAGTACAGAGCAGATGACCAGAATGACTGCTGAAATGCAGAGAGCCGCTTCTGACGGGATTACCCCGGCAGAGAGCATTCCTCTTCTGATGTCCATCGATCAGGAGGGGGGGAGAGTTAACCGCATAGGCTGGGGAACTCTGACTCCGGGCAATATGGCTCTGGCAGCCTCATACGATCCGGAAAATGCTGAAAAGAACGCATTCATTCTTGGAGATGAGATGAGTGCCGCCGGCTTTAATATGGACTTTGCACCGGTTCTGGATGTGAATAACAACCCGGAAAATCCGGTAATCAATGTACGTTCCTTCGGCAGTACCGTGGACATTGTAAAGAACATGGGAAATGCTTTTATAAAGGGACTTCACAGAGCAGGTGTGGTTGCGACACTGAAGCACTTCCCGGGTCACGGCAACACGGATACAGACAGTCATACCGGACTTCCTTCTGTAAACAGCTCTCTGGCTGAGCTTCAGAAGACCGAGCTGGCTCCGTTCCAGGCGGGGATCGATGCGGGTGCTGACATGATAATGACGGCTCACATCGTCTATCCGCAGATTGAAAAAGATACATATAAATCCACCAGCACAGGAGAAAATGTGGGAATCCCGGCAACTCTGTCCGACGACATCATTACCGGCGTTCTCAGAGAAAAGATGGGCTTTGACGGAGTTGTTGTCACTGATTCCATGCACATGGGCGCTATAAGGGATCATTTTGATCCTCAGGATGCTGCGGAGATGGCGATCAACGCAGGAGTGGATCTTCTGCTGATGCCGGGAGATATCACGACAGAAGAGCATGTGAAAGCTCTCGACGGGTATGTGGCAGGAATTGCTGACAGAGTCAGAGAGGGAAAGATCGACGAGTCAAAGATCGACGCGGCGGTTATGCGTGTACTGAAACTCAAGGACAAAATGGGACTGCTGGATCAGGCTTCTGAATGGAAGAACATGAGTGACGCAGATGTTGAAGCTCTGGTGAAGAAAGCTGAAAGTCACGTCGGATCAACCGAGCATGTGAATACCATGTGGGACATAACAAAAAAGACCACAACTCTTTTAAAGAACGATAATTCTGCTTTGCCGATCAGCAGCGGACACACGGTTGTACTGGTACCTGAGAAGAACTCTGCATACTCAGTGGATGCAGCAGAGGAACAGCTCTCAAAGGCAGGGAAATCTGCGGATATGTCTGTGGTGGTCTACGACGGGCTTACAGCTGCCGATGCCGCCGCTGCAGTAGCCGGGGCGGACAATATTATCGCTGTCTCAAACAGCGGTTCCCTGGCAAAGATGGATCCGTCAGCATCCGGAAATGACAAATCTGCATTTCTTCATGAAGCGGTCCGTGCCGCTCACGACAACGGGGCGTCATTCACGCTGATCGCCGGGATGCTTCCTTATGAGGCGGCTGCCTATCAGGATGCAGATGCAATAATGATATCCTACGGATATAAGTTGCTTTCACAGGTCCCAGACAATCTCAACGGAAAGAACCCGGACTACGGTCTGAACATTCCTGCTGCGATCTGTGCAGCATACGGCGGATTTGTCCCTTCGGGATATCTGCCGGTAGATATCCCGGCAATCGATACCGCAAGTTACAAATACAGCGACAAAGTGCTGTATGAGCTGGGTTACGGATTACAGAACTGGAACGTCGCTTCGATTGCAGGAACAGGTCCTGTGGAGGACAAAGGCGTTTCCGGATTCACCGATGTGAAAGCCGGAGCATGGTATGCTGATGCAGTGAAGTACGCCGTTGAGAATGGCATCACGAAGGGAACCTCCGAGACGACTTTCTCACCTGAGGCCACAGTTACGAGAGCTGCTCTGGTGACAATGGTTCACCGCATGGAAGGCGAGCCTCAGGCCTTTGGCATGGTCTTTGATGATGTGGCACCTGGGGCGTATTATGCGGACGCCGTGGGCTGGGCCAACGAGAGTGGTATCGTAGAGGGCAGCAACGGCATGTTTATGCCGGACAGAGGACTGAGCCGTCAGGATCTCTGCTGCATTCTCTACAGATATGCAAAATATCAGGGCAAGAAGGTTTCGCTGAATCCGGAGGACTACGATGACATCATCAGCCTGGTGGACATGGACGCGTTCAGTGACAAGGGCAGGATCAGCTCATATGCAGCGGATGCTGTGGAATGGGCTGTGAATGCGGATCTTGTAAAGGGCGTTTCCGACGGGACTCTCGATCCTGCCGGGACTGTGACCAGGGCTCAGCTGGTGACGATCCTCCAGCGTTACGCCGGTCTGGGTCAGGAATTAAATCTGTAATTGTGAATTTTTTCATAGACTATTATTATCATCCTGTCCGAGTCGATATTATTCATGAACGGCTTCGTGCCGGATGATAAAGCATGGCGATATCGGTACTCCCGGTATTCGATCATATTCTCAAAACCTAAGCGGGAGACCTCCGTCAGTTGACGGGGGTCTCCTGTCGTTTCAGGTAATCTGTGAAACCGGTTCTCAAAGACTGAGCGGCAGGCGGCCAACTCTGACCCGGCGCAGTATGAGGCCGGAGGCTGAATCAGAGTTGAGTAACATTTCTGTAAAATAAGCGAAAATTGTATGCGTTTCTGAAATCGTATGTATGCAAAGTTTTTTGCGAAAAGTGTTGCTTTCCTTTGTGAAGTAGTTTACTATGAAGACAACAAAGGAAGACACCAATGCAGGGAGTTAAGAGAAGGAAAGGATTCGGGAACCGAAGACAGACTCCAAGAAATGATAAGAAAAGAGTGGTAAATTCTCCTTTGTGAAGATAGATCCGGACAATCCGGTTCGGATAGAGAAGTTAAAAGTAAATAAAGATGAGGAAAGAGAGGTTATATAGTGAAACTTCAGATCACTCATTGAAAGCCCGTTCGAGAATCAGACGATCCGGACGGGCTTTTCCTTTTTTGTGAGCTGAATGAGAACTGCACATAACCGTTTTTTTATATGGGGCTATAGGACAAAAAGTGTTGATAAAAATGGCTGTATCCATTGATTTTTCAATGAATACGGCCATTTTAAGTTCTTTGTACGGTTAAACGTCTATTTTCCCCTTTACCCGCGGCAGATTCCAGCGGTAGTGCATGGCCAGCAGCCTTATTATTATTACCAGACTGGCGCTGATGATGGTGCCTGTAAGATCTCCCACGTAAGGCAGGATTATGATGTAGCAGGCTGCGCCGGCGAGGCAGGCCAGGGCATAGATGTGTTTGGTCAGCACGTAGGGTTTTGACATGGCCAGGATGTCACGGATCAGTCCGCCGCCGATGCCCGTGACGAGAGCAACGAAGAGCAGAAGGAAGCGCTGGGTGTATCCGGCTTCCAGAGCCGTACGTATGCCCACGATGGTGAATATGCCGAGACCGGCTGCGTCGCATATGGCAACGGCTTTGTCGAAGAGGACTCCCCAGGTGGTCTTCATCATGTCCCGCTTCATGTAGACTATCACGAAGAGCAGAACTGAGACCACGATGGCGATGATGGTGTAGGAGGGGGCTTTGAACATGGAAGGGGGAGTG
>JAIKWW010000157.1 GCA_024684465.1 Clostridia bacterium
TGTCCGGACGCGGGCTGCCTTGCACCTGTCCTGATGACCCTGGTTCTGCGGTCTGCCATGTCCTCCGGGACATCCTGCGAATCCTCCGGGATCCTGCGCCGCACAGGCAGCACAAGTTCCTCCCCGCCCCTGCCGGAGCTGTCGGCACTGCTCTCCTCGAACAATCCCAGATCACCCAGGGAATGGATCTCTATATCTCCGCCCCCTTCGTCCTGCAGATTGTCTGCAAACCCGCCGCCTGAAGCCGGTTTCGAGATCCCGGACATCTCATCGGCACGTCTGAAATCGTCCAGCATGTCCTCCCAGCTTTCACCGGTCTTTTTCGGATATGGATTGCTGATGCGTCTGTCATTTTGCTTTCCGTTATCTTCCAAATCAGTTCACCTGCTCGTACTTTCCCTCTCAAAAACTTACGTGATGATTATACCATATCACAATTAGTGTAACACATTAAAATGTTGACATGCCCATGTCATTAAAATATAATGTATTGAAATATCAACGTTTTTATCATACGCCGTTCAGAATTCTTAATGCGGATACGAGCGGATCCGGCGACTCTGACGGTGCCGGACGCCGGGGCACATAACGGTACCGGGTGCAAGCCGGACTCAGAATACCCGGCGACGCTGACGGCACTGACGAACAAGGAGATATGACAGGATGGATAACCCGCTGCAACAGGAACAGGAAGCCATATTGAAGATCCCGCTGAACACACAGAACATCAGGGAGGATCTGAACTTCTACAAACTCATAAGGGAGATTTTCAGGGAATATCACAAGGATACCGACGGAATCGACTTCATCATAAGCAATCTGGAGGTACAGGCCACGCGCACCAGCTACAGTCCGGCGCTGCTGCCTGACGAGGAGAAGATCATCGAAGCGGTGGAAAGGCACCCCTATTTCAAGAATCCGTGCCACTACCCGATCCGCCTGATAACGATCCTGAAATACCTGAAACAGAAGGGATTCAACGTGAGCTACACCGACATCGACCTGTACATAGACAGGATCATGCAGAGGATCGACGGGGTCAGCAAGGTGGGCCGCGGACTGTACGTGAAGAAAAAGTAGGAATATTTGTAGGAATATTTAGGGAAATTATTAATGAAATGATGCGCGGCATGATCATGCCGCGCATTTTTATTCTAAACGTCCGGTCAGAACAGATCTGACCGGGAAGAATCTGCCGGGCAGCCTGACATTATCACTGCCACCGTCGCCTGATTCTACTGCTCGATGAGGCCGAAGAAGAACTTCCTCTGGCGCTCGTTGCCGATCACGTGTACAGGCTTCAGCTGACTCGGGTTCGAGCCCCGGAAAATCATCATCTCACGGTACAGTATGCCGGTCTCCGGCTGAAGCAGATGAACCTCTGGCAGCGCCAGCTGACCGTGCTCCACCGCGTAGGAATACCGCGGGTTCGCCTCGCTCAGAAGCCTGTAAACGCACTCCTTCAGCTTCTCCATATCGATCTTGCCCAGGTCTTCCGGAACTGTCTCGATCAGGAAGTCGTACCTGCCCGGATTCACGTCAGGATTCGGATATACGCAGTAATCTGCCAGCAGGAAACCCATTTCCTCAGCAGTCCTCGTGACAGTCCGGTCGAGAGCCAGCTCCGTGGTCTTTTCCAGCGCCACGCTTATGGTCTTGTTTACGCGGTACATGAACTGGACCAGCGGAGTCTCGTTGATGAAACCCGTGACCTTCACCGCGTCGCTCATCCTGTAGCGATAGAAGCCGCAGTAGTTGGTGATGATGAGTTCGTACGTCCTGCCCTCTTCCAGTTCGTGCATGAGCACGGCCTGACTGAAGTCGTCTCCCGCCTCTTCCGGCAGGAATTCCATGAACGCGCTGCCCGCAGCCAGGATGGAATCGAGAGTATCAATGCCCGCAGGCACAGACCACAGTCCTTCGGACGCGGTTACACCGGCATACATATTTCTCACCAGATTCCCGGAAAATTTCGCCTTTATCCGCTCGTCGTAGATTGCCAGACCGTCGCCGCCGGCGCCGTTCAGGTACACCAGATTCTTCCATATCTTAGTCAGGAACGGCTTGTCCGGGCCGTCGGCAAAGGCCGCCCGGAGTTCAGCCGCTCTCTCAGGCATAGGCCTGATCTTTTCCATGAGCGAAGCCCTGACGCTCTCCGGCATCTTTACGCTCTCATCTATGGTGCCCTTTTCGATGTCGTCGATCAGCATTTCATAATTATCTGCCAGGTACTGGAAAAGATGCACCAGCATGTTGTAAAATCCGGTCACCATGCCGGTTAAATCCGGCTCCATAAGAGCGAAGCGGAGGTGGATATACTTGGTGTCAGTCCCTTCCTCAGGAATCATGGCCTCCAGAGGAGAGGTGTATAATACCTGCATCATCCTGCCCTGCGGATTTTTGGGGTCCTGCAGACTCTCGGCATTCTTTGCGGAGGCACAGCCTATTGTTATACCATTATCCTGCTTTTTGCACGTTCCCTCCGAAGTGCAGAAGGTCTTTCCCTGCATCCACTCCTCAGGGAGCATCTCCGCCTTCAGTCCGTTATTGTAGTGGAAATTGTACTTT
The DNA here is from genome assembly GCA_024684465.1 of Clostridia bacterium. Classification (GTDB taxonomy): domain Bacteria; phylum Bacillota; class Clostridia; order Peptostreptococcales; family Anaerovoracaceae; genus JAIKWW01. The sequence continues at coordinate 2,569 of JAIKWW010000157.1, forward strand.
AAGAATACCTCCTGCTGTTTCGAGGTCATCGGAACGTATTTCGGGGTTCCAACGGTGCCGGAAGTCGTATTCATGTGGTCGAATGGGTAAGCCGTGAGCACGTTCTTTTCGCCGTTCCTCATTCTCTCAAGATAGGGCGCGAAATCATCGTACACAGCCACCGGCACGCGCTTTCTGTATTCTTCAACGGTCTTGATATCAGCAAAACCATATTTCCTGCCAAATTCGGTTTCAGCGTTGTCCGCGATGAGATCCAGCAGGAATTTTTCCTGAAGTCCCTTGGGATCCTTTGTTTCTTCGTCGTAAACCTGATGGAAGATCGCTCTTCCCGGTTCAGCCATTGCCTTGTTTGCGAACAGCGTTTCTTTTCCTGCCATATTTACCCCCTGAGTAATTTTGTATCAAATTCCAAATAAACATAACGATTATATATGTGCGCCTGTCGCCTCCGGTATCAGGTTAAGATTCCGGGGGACACGGAGCTTTACGACTTGTGATCCTGCAGCCGGCGAATCCGGGCCATATAAGCCGGGCGTGCCGGGAATTCTACGGCCTGTGATCCTGCAGCCATCGGATCGCGTTGTAGACGTGGACTGCAGTTCCCACCGGAAGTGACGACTCGTCAAAACGGGCCTTTGGACTATGTGCCGGGTGGTCGAAGCCATCCTCGCTGTTGCCGGATGTGAGGATAAAAGTGACCGAAGGCACCCGTACGCTGACAAATGCGAAGTCTTCGCTGCCGCCGCCCTGCATACCGGCAGGAATGCGGACAGCATCCTCCCCCAGGAGCTCCCTCAGGTAACCCTCAGTACTGTCAAGGATAGTCCCGTCCACCACCATGGCCGGGATGAACTTGGGGAATTCCACCCGGGCCTGCGTCCGGTAAACCTCTGCAGCTGTTTCCGCAACCCGGCAGATGCCCTCCATTGCCAGATCCATAGTCTCCGTGGTCTTCGTACGGATAGTCCCCTCCATCATTGCAGCATCGGGAATAATATTGTGGGTCTTCCCGCCATGTATCTGTCCTACTGCGATCACTGAGCCTTCGCCGTCATCGGCATCGCTGATGTCTATCTCTTCAAGGCCGCACCGGATCCGGCAGACCGTCGCCAGAGGATCATTACAGCGCTCCGGCATGGAGGCATGTCCCCCCTTTCCGGTGACTGTCACGCGAAAAGTGCAGCTGCCGGTTGTCACCGTTCCCTTTGGGGGAATCAGTATGCGCCCCGCAGGAACCGGAATTCCCGTGACCACGTGGATCATCTGTGCCGCGTCCACCGCGGGATTCTCGAGAACTCCTCCCACGATCATGTCCTCAGCTCCATTGTCCGACTCTTCTCCGGACTCGAACATGAACTTGACCTGACCTTCGATAAGATCTTCGTGTTCTTTAAGGATCTTTGCCGCTCCCAGAAGCATGGCAGTGTGCATATCATGACCGCAGGCATGCATTTTTCCGGGATTTTCGGAGCTGAACTCCTCTCCGGAAACCTCAGTGAGCGGAAGGGCATCCATGTCGGCCCGGAGTAGATAGACCTTTCCTCCGCCCTTTCCCGCAAGAGCCGTCAGCCCTGCCCTGCCGCACTTCCGGGGAACATAACCCATTTTTTTCAGTTCCTCCCGGACATACCGCTGGGTTTCTTCAGTTTCCATACCTGTTTCAGGAAACCTGTGAAGGTGTCTCCGCCAGGTCAGAAGCTGCGGTTTCAGCCGGTCCGCGGCACTCCGTACCATTGAAACAAGTTCTTTATGCATCTTTTTCTCCATTCCTGAATATTCATAACCGGGCAAACCCGGGGGGCATGCTTTGCGATTCCATCGTCTGCTATCGCGATCGCTGGCGCAGGTGCAATCCGGGAAGTCGCACTTTTCGACTTGCCTCCTGGCATCACGATCGCTGGCGCAGGGACGCCCCGGGTGGGACGCACTCGGCGAACTCACACCCTCGCGATCGCTGGCGCAGGGGATCCCTGGGTGTTCACGCTTTACAATCAGCCAGCAACACGTATGGTTATATCAGTATTATACAATTATCGTTTAAAACTATACAATTGAATTTTTTACATAAACATATGCAGGGCGAACAATCCGACGGACCGGCAGGACCGGCGGGCTGACGGTGTGGACGACGAGGACCTGTGGGGCCCGCAGCCTGACGGTGTGGACGACGAGGACGGCGATGACTTGCGCCGGGCGGTTCGGGCAAACTTGCGGTACCGGTGCTGATTCTGCAGGAGAGGACTTGCGCCGAGCGGTTCGGGCAAACTTGCGGTACCGGTGCTGATTCTGCTGGAGAGGACTTGCGCAGAGCTGTTCGGCTGCTTTTTCAATCGGGTGGACCCGGGCTGATTCGAAGATGAGACGCCGACTCGTGCCGTTCGGGTTAGCTGCTCAGTCGCACCGCCGTGTGGGTGAGGATTGACAGGGTTTGGTTGGCTGGGATATAATTCCATTGTTGGGAGGTATTGCTTATGACTTTGCGCAGACCACTGGTCCCTGCAGCACTGGCCCTGGGGGCGGGTATCGCCTCTGCCCGCATTGGAGGCGACCCGGTGGCAGCAGGGATTCTGGCACTATCTGCAGGAATCGGAGGATTGCTGCTTTTTTATTTTGTTGTTCGATGTCAGATTTTATCAGTTTTAGAATATGGTACCAGGAGAGTCAGGCTGTTTCTGCTGATCCACGCAGGCATTTTTCTGATCGGCCTGCTGGCGGGCAGAGCCGCTCTGGGCGCCGGGTCTCTGCTGGATACGGAGTCCGGGCAGGCCTCCGTGATCAATGGCAGAGTCCTGTCAGCAGAAAGCAGGGAGGACGGCCGGCTCCTGCTGGAGGTCATGACCTGCGGGGCGCAGAGTCAGAATGGCAAGAACGTCGATGACGTAAGCTCCGGCGCAGACGGGGCTGCCGGCAAGTCTACCCGCGCCGGAAGCGCTGACGCAGCGAACCGGCGCGGTGCGAGTGAAAAGGTGCTGGTCACACTGGGCAACCCGGAGGGGCCGGGGGCTGAACTCACGGGATGCGTCGTAAAGGTGCGGGGCATCCCGGAAAAGCCCTCCGGCGCCAGGATACCCAGAGGATTTGATTACAGCCTCTATCTCAGATCCCGGGGAATTCTGGCAACATTGAAGGCTGACTCCGGAGGCATTCAGATAATCAAATCCCCCAAAGGACTCTGGTTCATTCTCAACCGGCTTGCCCTCATCCGGGCTGATATGAGACATGAACTCACAGCCCGCATGGACGAGGCCTCCGCCTCCGCTTTCTGCGGCATCCTGTTCGGCGAAAGCGGCAGCATGGACCGGGATATTCTTCAGTCCTACCGGCAGAACGGCATAGGTCACATACTCGCGGCGTCAGGTCTCCACGTTGGTTTTGTTTACGGTCTGCTGAGACTGCTGTTTCGCAGGCCTCGTACTTTCGTGGGAAATATTCCCATTACAGCAGCACTTCTGGCTTACGCAGCCCTGGCCGGCTTTTCCGCCTCAGTGATGCGCGCTGTTCTCATGATGCTGGTTCACATCATGGCAACCCTGTCCCACAGGCGCTACGATTTTCTGTCATGTATAGCTTTCTGCTTCATCGCTCTGCTGCTGTTCCGGCCCGCCTATCTGTTCTCAAACGGATTTCAGCTCTCGTTCCTGGCAGTCACAACCCTGGCCGTAGTACTGAAAAAAGTGGAAAATATCCGGGCCGGATTGGAGAAAAAGCGCAGAGAAAAGACAGCGGATGGTGCTTCTGATATTAATACAGATAGCATCGATAGCGAGACCAATCCATTAAGTGCTCATACTAAACCATTAAATGCCAACGCCGATGTCCGCACATTCAGCGCTTTTACTGATACATATAATGCTGAGACCGACATAAGAGATACCAAAACAAATGACGGTGCTCCCGGCAGTATTCAGACTCGTAGCGCCGTCGGCTCAGCTTTGATGTCACTTAAAGGACGGGTAGTAACGGGACTGGCTTCTCTGACCGCCATTCAGGCAGGCATGCTCCCGATGACGGTGTCAGCTTTCCATTATGTATCCCCGGCTGTGGTTGTGCTGAATGCGCCGGCAATACTGATCACCGGGCTCATAGTCCCGCTGGGGATCCTCATACTCCCCCTGGAAGTCGCCGCCCGGCTGGCGCTGCTGCCCGCCCCCGCGGACATGCTCCTCACCTTCCTGTGCCGCATGTCCGCCCTGCTGATCCACGCCCTCACCGGTCTCAGCAGCATCGCCGGCAGCTCGCCGCTCTCCTTCCGCTATGCGGCCTCGCCGCCGCTTTTTCTGACCCTGCTCTATTACTTCGCCCTGTTCCTCTCATGCAGCGAAGCGCTCAGCATTGTCAGGAAAAAGCTCCGCCGGGCGGCTCACGAAAACTGTCCGGACACCCCGGCAGCGTCGGTTTCCCGGTGCGCCGGCCGGAAATCCCGGGACCGCAACCGCACCGGGCCTGCGCCCCCCGATTCCGGTTCCGACTGCGACAGGACTGACAGTACGCCGGCAAACTTAAAATCCCATCGCCGGGCGGCCCACTGCAGTGACCCGGACTCTCCTTCGACCGGATCGCCGCCCCGTGCTCCCGGAAGACGTATTGCCGCAGCACTGACCATTACTGCCCTCATACTCTCCCTGGGCATATGGACTGCCTCCGATTGGAAATACCTGAGCAGCGACGCGGTTTTCCTTGACGTGGGACAGGGGGACTGTATCCACCTGCGCGGCAGCGGCGGATTCAACATGATGATCGACAGCGGCGGCAGCGATAAGCAGGACGTGGGAACGGAGACCCTCATTCCCTACTTTCTAAGTCACGGAATTGCCTCCCTGGATCTGGCTGTCATAACCCACCTGCACACAGATCACTATGCCGGACTCACCACCATGACCGACGGGGTCCAGGTTAAGCGACTCGCCCTTTCCGAGGGTTACCGTTCCCAGATCGACAGAGTAACCGCAGAGACCGGCATCCCGCCGGAGAACATTCTGTTCCTCAAGCGGGGTGACGTGCTCCGGCCCGGAGGAGGCATAACCCTGACAGTTCTCTCTCCGCCGGCCCGTTCACCTGAGGAGTACCTGCAGTTCCTGGAGGCGGATGACGAAAATGCCCTCAGTCTGGTGATACGGGCGGATGTGGATGGAAAGAGTTTCCTGTTTACCGGAGACATCGGAGAGGACGCCGAGGCTGAGATGATTTCGTCACTGCGTTCGGAGCTGTTGGATGTTGACGTTCTCAAAGTGGCGCACCACGGCTCAAAGACATCCTCCTCCCAGGCGTTCCTGGACATCGCTTCGCCGGAGATTTCCGTAATCCAGGTGGGGCGCCGCAACATGTACGGTCACCCCACCCCGGAGGCCCTGAAACGTCTGGCCCGCACCGGTTCCCGGATCTTCCGCACCGACCGGGACGGCTCCGTGATGCTTTAGGGACAGAGACGTCTCTACTTCTTTCTCACTGTGCCCGTTTTCGGTGAAACGAAATGTAAATCCGTTTTTCACCGAAGCGATCTGTTTCGAAACGGCCGGCTATAAACATATTTCGTCCCGTTTTCGGTGAAACGAAATGTAAATCCGTTTTTCACCGAAAACTGACAGTTTCAAACCCTCTGATTGCGGATGTGATTTACCAGAAGTTTAAATATATATAATTTAATGGAAATTAAATGGGACAAATTCACAGATATAATTGCTAATTATGCGCCAGAATTCCATAAATGGAAGAGAAATTCAAATCAATCTATGTAATTCAAATGATATTTTCGGTGAAAAACAAATATCGCACGGTTTTCACCGAAAATCTACTGCCTTAAATCTACAATAGACAGCACCCCTAACCAGATATTGGCATCGCTATACATATATGCAAAACAGCCTTTTGTTACTGTATATTACTCTTTTTTCCTTCACTTCGTCGTCCCAGGTTTAATATGTGTTATTATTAGTTAGCAAACAAAGTTTTTACCGGCAGTTATTCACGAGGTTCGACCATGGAAAAGAAAGGGCTGCGCCGGGTTCCACGGCGGGTAATAGAAATATTCAATGACAGCAACATGTCCGTTTATGCGGGGAACGCCACCTTATTCATAGTTACTGCATTCTTCCCGCTGATGATGCTCATAATCTCTGCCATCAACATGATTCCCGGATATTCCACAAAGGAGCTGACAGACTTCATCTTCCAGTTTCTGCCCAAGCTGGACTCCATAAAAGAGCTGGTGGAGAGTCTCATGGAGAACCTGAAATCCCAATCCGGCGGGCTTCTTGCTTCGGCTGCCGCACTGACAACCATCTGGTCAGCCGGCGCAGGGATCAGAGCACTTCAGGCCGGGCTCAAGCAGATCACGCCCGGAGCCGGAACCAAAGTTGTTCACGACATGCTCATTTCACTGGCATACACCATTGCATTCGTCATTCTGTTTCCGGTGATGCTGGTCATTCAGATGCTTGGAAATACCATCGTGGATCTGGTTACAGATCTGAGCACTGTGCAGAAGATCACGGATTTTGCTTCCTCAGTGGGAATCGACGATCTCACGGGAAGTGTCAGCGGTTTTCTTCAGATAGGCAGCATGATCACACTGGCTGCGGCAGTACTGATGATACTCCTGACATACACTTATCTTCCGGGAGGACGGCGCAAGCTTCGCACCCAGATTCCGGGCACTGTCTTCACTGCCCTGACCTGGTTCGCCTTCACTGAGCTATTCGCGATATTTATCCCGATATTCTACAAATCATCGGGAATCTACGGCTCACTTGCTTCACTCTTCCTGGCATTCCTGTGGCTCAGGCTCATGATGATGCTCCTGTTCTTCGGAGGCGCCCTGAACTGTGCGCTGACGGAACTGCAGACCGGCGAAAAACAGGCTGCTGACGGCGCCGGCAAGCACAACATGTCCGAAGCGGCTAACGGCTACGGAAAGACCGACAAGCTCAGATCCGTTGACAGCGCCGGGAAATCCGGCAGGCACGAATCATCTGACGATGCCGGCAAGCACGACATATCCGAAACCACTGACATAGCCGGAGAGTTCGGCAGGTCCAAAGCCAGCGACGGTGTCGGCAAACCTGACAAATCAAAATCCGCTGACGATGCTTCTGACTATTGACGCTACTTCCCGTTTTCAGTGAAACGAAATGTAAATCTGATTTTTTCACCGAAGCTATCTGTTTCGAAACGACCAACTATAAACATATTTCGTCTCGTTTTCAGTGAAACGAAATGTAAATCTGATTTTTTCACCGAAGCGATCTGTTTCAAAACGGCCGGCCATAAACATATTTTGTCCCATTTTCGGCGAAACGAAATGTAAATCCGTTTTTCACCGATGCTATCTGTTTCGAAACGGCCGGCTATAAACATATTTCGTCCCGTTTTCGGTGAAACGAAATGTAAATCCGTTTTTCACCGAAAACTGACAGTTTCAAACCCTCTGATTGCGGATGTTAATTACCAGAAGTTTAAATATATGTAATTTAATGGAAATTTAATGGGATAAATTTACAGATATAATTGCTAATTATGCGCCAGAATTCCATAAATGGAAGAGAAATTCAAATTAATCTATGTGATTCAAATAACATTTTCGGTGAAAAACAAATATCGCACGCATTTCACCGAAAATCTCCGATAACCGCATATCCTGACTTCCAATTCTCATAAAACAATGCCGTACTGGAAAAAGACAGAGTCGTTTGCTTCTCCCAAAACGGAT